>JAZGFD010000277.1:0-29527 GCA_036479115.1 Saprospiraceae bacterium
TTTTAACAATTATATCTCTCTGGACTACGAAGAAAAGAAAGTGTATACAATAGCTGAGGTAAATGTAGTAGGTACTGAGACCAGAGACACCAATGCCATCAAATCAATCGTAAAACTTAGGGAAGGCGACGAAATAATCTTAGCAAGTGATAAAATAGGGAGAGGAATTAAGAGCCTTTGGCGACTGGGTATTTTTTCTAATGTTGAGATTCTTCTGGACAAAATAGATGGTGATGATGTATATCTTACAATAAAACTTGAAGAGAGCCCTACTTTATCAAGATATGAATTTAAGGGTATAAAAAAGGCTTGGACTGATGATCTTACTAGTGAGGTGGAAAAGTCACTTCGTATAGGAGGTATTTTGTCACAGAATGGAAGATTAGAATCCATTGAAAACATTAAAAATTTCTACTTAAATAAAGGTTATCCAAATGCTCAGATTATTATAGATCAAAAAGAGCATCCTGCCAAAATAAATAATGTAATTGCTGTATTCACAGTGACTCCTAAGGATCGGATGAAAATATCTAAAATCACCTTTAATGGCAATAAGTATCTATCAGATCGAAAGCTGAGAAAGCTGATGAAGGAGACCAAGAAAAAGGGGACTATTTTCAAGAAATCAAAATTTGTTGATACAGATTTTAAGGAAGATAAAAAAAATATTTTAGCACATTATAATAAGCTGGGATATAGGGATGCTAGAATATTGGGTGATAGTCTTTGGGTCAACGTCGATAATAATCTAGAGCTTAAAATAGATGTGAATGAAGGAAATCAGTATGTATATAGAAGCATTTCGTGGAAAGGAAATTTACTATATACTGACCAGCAACTTGCAGGGGTACTTGGCCTTAATAAAGGAGACGTCTTTAATGAAGAGTTACTAAGTAAAAGACTCGAATTTAGTCTTGATGGCAGAGATGTATCTTCACTATATATGGATAATGGATACCTTTTTTTCCAGGTCACTCCCACTGAGTTGTCTGTACACAATGACAGTATTGACTTAGAGATGAGGATATATGAAGGGCCTCAAGCAACAATTGATAAAGTATCAATAGCTGGAAATGATCGTACCAATGAAAATGTAATCAGACGTACAATCAGAACGGTGCCGGGGGATAAGTTTAGCAGGTCTAATATCATTCGATCGCAAAGGGAATTACAAAACTTGGGGTATTTCAATCCTGAAAACATGGATATTCAGACTCCTGTAAATGCTGAAAGGGGTACTGTGGATATAGAATATACAGTAGAAGAAACGCCTTCTGATCAATTGGAATTATCAGCGGGGTTTGGTGGCTTTAGTGGTTTGATAGGCACCCTTGGTGTTTCATTTAATAACTTTTCGATTAACAATATTACTAAAAAGGAATCATGGAGCCCCCTTCCTACAGGAGATGGTCAGCGCCTCTCTGTTAGAATACAATCCAACGGTCGATTTTTTAAATCTTACAATGCGAGCTTTACTGACCCATGGCTAGGAGGTAAAAAGCCAAACTCATTTACCGTAGGGTTTACAGGCTCAGAGTTTAATAACACACAGTTTGGTGGTGGGCTCTTGAATATATTGAGAGGATTTATTGGACTAGGATCAGCACTAAAATTTCCTGATGATTTTTTTGTAAGCAATACCGTTGTCAATATTGAAAATATAATATTGGACAATTTCGCAGGGTTTAATGTTCCATCTGGATCATATAAGAATTTTAATTTCAATCAGACGATTACCCGTAGCTCTGTTGATCAGCCTTTATTTCCGAGACGTGGTGCCAAACTATCCTTGTCCGTACAGTTTACACCCCCATATTCATTATTTAGAGGAGATAATCATTGGGTAGTTTCTTCCCAAGAAAGAATACAACTAATACAAGAAGAAAATCTCAGTTTAGGGCCTCGACAAAAGCTAGTTGACGCTGCAGCTGATAGATTTATTAACGACATAGAAAATGGACGAAAATTTGAATTTTTAGAATACCATAAATGGAGATTTGATGCAGAGTGGTATTTTAATATTGCAGGGAAATTAGTAATGGCAACATCGGCCAAAATGGGATATTTAGGAGCTTATAACAATGCTATAGGAATTGTTCCATTTGAGAGATTTGAAGTAGGGGGTGATGGTCTGTCAAATCAAAATTCTGGCATTACAGGTACAGATATTATAGCATTAAGAGGTTATGATCTTCAAGATCTTGATGTAAATGGAGGGAGTACTCGAGGAAGTGCAGTGATATTTAATAAATTTACAGTGGAATTAAGATACCCTTTATCCCTTAATCCTACATCAACTATATATGGGACTACTTTTTTTCAAGCAGGGAATGCCTGGAATTCTTTTAGAGATTATAATCCTTTTGATTTATACAGAAGTGTAGGTGTAGGTTTGCGCGTATTCTTACCTATGTTCGGGCTTTTAGGATTTGACTATGCATTTGGACTCGATAAAGTTATAGAAGGAAATCCTAATCCTGGGTTGGGGGAATTATCAAAATTTAGTATAATTCTTGGATTTGAGCCAGATTAACTGAAATATGTTTCCTTAACTCTTTTCATAATCTTAGGTTAAAAAACTCTTTGAAAAAGACCAATTGTGATAATTTTACGTCCTATTTTCGACATCAGCTATTGACATGAAACGTGAATGGCACTTTATATTAAATAAGAAATTAAACAGAACATGACAAAATCATATATTCTATCCTTAATCCTGACTTGTTTAGTCATGACAATGGGCATCAGCCAGAAATATGCTTATATTAATTCAACCCAACTTTTATTAAAACTGCCTCAAGTTAAAGCAGCAGACGATCAACTTGAGACGTATCAAAAAAGCTTGGTCTCTAAAGGAGAAAGCATGGTAAAAGGATTTGAAACAGAGTATAATAAATATGTAGCTGAGGCTCAAAAAGGGACGCTTACTGGGTTGCAACGACAACAAAGAGAATCTGCTCTAGCACAGCAGCAACAAGAAATCCAAAAGTACGAAAAAGAAGTACAATTACTTATTGGGACTAAAAGAGAGCAATTGTATAAGCCCATATTAGACAAGGTAAAAGCAGTAGTAGAACAAATAGGAAAAGATGGTGAATACACAATGATTTTTGATCAAAGTGTAGGTGGGCTGATTTATTCTGTTGAGGCTGACAATTTAATGGATCAAGTTAAATCTAAATTAGGGATTTAACAACCCTTCTTTTTTCTTTCTTTTTTCGTCGGGGTTGGATCACATTTTCTAGGCTCACTCTGTCAATAATACCAAGGTCTTCTAAATTTTTAGAATAAATGGTGGCTGTATACCATCCATTTTGCTCCATTAGGGAGAATACTGAGCGCAATTTCAAATCTTCGTTTATTGCTCCATGTGAGTTTGAAATGTAGCTGGCAATGCTATCAGTAGTTAGTTTGTTCTTCTTAACATATTTTATAGCAGGCCTTGTTATTACTCCTATAGGGTTTCCATAGTTATCATTTACAGGATAGCTTCCTTGGTCTTTAAATGGCAATGAGATTATTTTACTAAAGGTGTCATTGAGATTTAAAAACAATGGATTGGTTATCAGCGCTGCTTTGGCAGTTTTATTTTCAAAAATATCATCAGCACGCACTTGACCATATTCTTGTCCAGATGTGAAGAGGATGAACCCTCCTATTAGAGCCAATACATAATGTGATGTATAAAGACCTAGCCCAATAAAAATGACAGCGAATATTCTTGCAACAATCATGGCGATGTATGTTGCTTTCAATCGTGGCATCCAATAAGCCAATAAGGCTCTAAAGACCCTCCCCCCATCCATCGGAAATGCAGGGATCATATTAAAAACGACTAGGGTAACATTGATAAGTAATAAATATCTGAGGTAATCTATTGGTGCTGAAATAAGATTCATATTCGGGTTTTCAGGAAAAAAGTTACTTGTAAAAGGCAAAAGCATGAGAAAGAAAAAGAAGGCTAATCCTACATTGACTGCTGGCCCAGCTATCGCCACAATGAGCTCTTGAGTTGGTTTTCTGGGAATGTCCATAAGTCTAGCAATACCACCAATAGGAGATATAATAATGTCTTTGGTAAGAATTCCATATCTTCTGGCCACCAAAGCATGGCCAAATTCGTGCATGATTACAAAAAAGAAAAGTATAAATACGAACATTACGTACCAAAAACTATCTGCTGGAGAGAAATTATTTTCCCATGCTGTATATAAAATAAAGGCTATAAAAAGCCCAAAAGTCCAATGCACTAGAATGGGAATATCTTTGATTGTAGCAAGGTGAAGGGACTGTTTTTTATTCAGCATTATATGTCATCTCCTCTCAAGATTCGATATCTTTTTCGTGCTTCAATGGCAAATGTACTGTCTGTAAAATCAATAAAAATACGTTCGTATAGCTCCTTTGCTTTTTCGATATCTTTAAATATATTTTCCTGAAGATCGGCTAATTTAAAGAGGGCATTGTCGCATCTTATCTCATCAGGATGATTTTTTACTACCAGTTCAAAATATTCAACAGCAGAATCATATTTCTTTTGACTTAAGTCAATTACACCCTTGGCATATATTACATCATCCTGAAGACTGTGGCCTGGAAAAGCAGCTACCAGATCATCTAGTTTTTGCTTGGCCTCCTCATATTTGTGTTGAAATACTAACAATTCAGCTTCTGCATACATTTTAAGTGGGACGTAAGTGGTATCCAAATTGGCATTGTCCATAATAAATACAGATAACTCAATGGCATCATTAGAAATCAATTTAGTAGTTGCAGATTTTAAGATGTCAAATTGTTCTTGTGCCCAGTCAAAATCTCCAATGTAATAGGACAATTTAGCATTCTTAAAACGGGCATTTTCACCCAGATATCCCTCTCTGAAAGATTTATCTACTTGGGAGTATAAAAGCGTGGATTCCCAATTTTCACCCTGTATCAAATAATAATCGGCCAGGCTCAACTTGGCGTTGGCTTTGATTATTTTATTCAACCCTTTGAATTGAACCAGTTCATTTAAAATTCTAATGGCCTCTGTTGTATTAGAAAGATACAAGGCTTCGAGTTCTGCCAATTCTTTAATAATTAGAGCTGTGCGATTGTCTCTGCCAAATTCATTTAAAAAACCCAAATATTCTTTACGCAGATCAATTAAAGCGTTTTTTGTATGGAAAGGATCTTGAATAATTCTTCTACGTTTTGTTTTTAGCAATTCTTTTTTAGAATCAATATAGAAACTGTTGTCCTTCCCTTTATTTTCTATTATATATGCGTAGGCTTTGATGGCTGTATTATAATCTCTGTCATTAGCGGCTATTTGAGCCATATTAAACACCCTGTTTCCATTTTCCCCTAATCTCATGTCTAATGCTCGGGCTTGTCGTAGTGCTTTGTCGTAATCCTTATTTTGCACAAAAACCCATTGGATCATCTCCGGAAAAAAGATATTATCAGGATCAATTTGTAGAAATTCGTAGAGCTTTGATCTCAATATTTCGTAGTCCTCTTTACTGAAGAGGTATCTGTTAAAGTGGTTTTGTACAGATGTAATCCTATTCATATCAGCCATATGGCTTCTAAGAAAATAGTGAATCATTTTTTCTGTCTCTCCTTTTCTTCTGTATAGATCAGAAAGATTATAGGCAAACATGCTTTCATCGCCTAACAAGATTACTCCTTGCTCGTATACTTTTAATGCATAATCGTATTTGTTAAGCCTAGTAAAGGAGTTTCCCAAAGAATTAATGGCTCCTCTATTACGTGGCAATTTTGCTATGGCTAGATTATAGGTCTTTTCTGCTTGATCTAATTTTGCTTGACGCTCATATATATTGCCCAGAGAAACATAAAGTTGTACGGTGTTGGGCATCTTTTTAAGTAGTGTATTGATCTCATTTTCGGCCAGTGTATATTCTTCCAAGGCCAGAAGTGATTCTACAAATCTTCCGAAATAATAGTCGTTATACCCATTTTGATAAGAGAGTTTTTTATACAGTTGGCCAGATTTTTCGTATTCTCCTGATTGATAATAATACTGCGCCAACTTTGCTTCTTTTTGAGAAAACAAAGATGCTGAACTCATCAATAACGCCAAAATAAATAAAACCTGTTTCATCTAAAGATTAAGTGATATCTACTACAAACGATAGTTGCCTGTTTTAAGTTGCTCAACTAAGCCAAGTGGTAGAGATTGAATTTTATAACAATGCCGAAAAGCATAGAATTTACCATCATTTAGTCCAGCCAAAGATTTTAACCTCTTGGTCATACGTATTTTAAGACCTCTCGGTGGAATGTATTGTAATGGCCTTTTGGCGACACTAAAACCGGTTAGGGGTAGTCAGTATGCCTTCAAACATCTTCATCCCATATTGCAAATGTCCTATTCTGATATTCTCATTAGGGCTGTGCTGATTATTATCAGAATTAACCATTGGTACGATCACTGCCGGCAGTTTTAACTCATTTATAAAGGCTGCAATAGGTACTGTGCCTCCCATTATTCTTATTTTCACTGGCTCTTCTTTCATGGTTTCTATTACCATTTTTTCTAGCCATTTGCCAGTATTGGTATTCATATCAGTTCTGAAAGGAAGGGTAGCACTTGCATTAAAAAAATAGAGGAGTTTAGGGTACTTCATCCTTTCTTTTTTAGTCGGCTCATGATCTACAATATGAAAGCCTTGTCCTTCTATGTGAGATTTCACTGCTGCGATTAGCTTATCAGGATCACTTTCCGGTACTAGCCTTATATCTAAAGCAACGGTAGCATTTCCAGGTATAATAGTACGAGCCTGAGCCCCTACCCAACCAGATGAAATACCCCTTGCATTCAAAGAAGGATATTGCAAAGATTCCTGATAGTTTTGACCCACTTTTTCGGGTTGAGCAATCTGAAGCAAGCCATGTATTGTATTTACATTATCAGGCACTGATGCCAGTATTTTTTTAGTAGATTGATCTAATATAATGCCGTCATAGTAACCATCTATTATTACTTTTCCTTCTGCATCTTTCATAGAGGCGAGCAGCTCTGCTAGATTAAAAATTGGGTTTGGGGCGTAGTTGCCATAGTGTCCACTATGTTGAGGTTTAGCCGGGCCATATACAGTCATGTTCACCGTCATTATTCCTCTGCATCCAAATGTCAAGGTAGGTTTGCCTGAAGTATGAACGGGGCCATCATTAATAATCAAAGCATCAGCTGCGAGCAAGTCTCGATATTTTACAACAGCAGCAGCCAGAGGCTTGCTACCTAGCTCTTCTTCTGCATCCAGAATCACTTTGATGTTGTATCGTAATTTAGAAGGATTGACATGATCCATCGTATTTAGAAAAGAAATGATAGGCCCTTTGTCATCTGAAACTGAGCGGCCATATATACGCCAATCAGGGTCTATATTTCTCATTTCGGCATTCTCAACCCTTACCCATTCTCCTCTTAGTTCCTTTTTTATTACTGCTTCATAAGGATTTTTTTGATTCCACTTTCCTGGATCTACGGCCTGTCCATCGAGATGCATGTAAAAAAGCAAGGTTGGATAATTAGGGTTGATATGCCTTTCGGCAAATAATAGAGGATTGCCATCCGTCTCCAGTCTTTGTGATGTAAAATTTCTTTTGGAGAAAGCAGATTCTAGCCACTCGATGTTTTTAATAATATCATCTTCATTCAATCCAAAATTGGGTAATGATATAAATTCAGTAAGTTCGGCAATTGCTTTTAGTGTTCGGTCATTTGAGATTTGAGCAGAGGAAGAAAAAAATGATAATGATAATAAAGTAAAAAAAATGATACGCATCTTTTTATTTTTTAATAAATTAAAACATGAAAATAACATAATCAGTGACTACTCAAGTACCATTAAAAGAGAATTAAGTTTGGACTATTTGCATCATAGTTGAGTGCATATTGAGAATCCTTTTTCTTAAAGGGTCACAAACAGGCCTTAGGTTACAGAAAGATGTGTTGGCCTGATTTGAACATGCCAGATATTTTAACCTTGACTTTAGTCATTCTAACAGTTCAGAAAATTTTTAAGTTCAAAAGCACCACCTGCGTAGTCACCATAATCATACATAATGAAGATGTTTAAAAAATATGATCTTAATTTACTTGCAAGTCATTGCAAGTCATTCATAAAATCATTGCTTAGCGAGCACTTACAACTAATTTTACTATGTACTCAATATCGTGTCTGACCAATGAAATATGTCATCATTTTTAGTCAAAAATGTCGCCAAATCACAACAAATGCTACTCTACCAAGGGCGTGTGGCCATTTGCTAGTCAGCTTAAAGGCTGTGGCCTTTTTATAATGAACACAATATTGTGTACTTACTAATTTTAATACACGAAATAAAACAACTTTAGTGGCTTAGCGAGAACTTTTATTTTTTCAGAACGAATTATTTTAAAGAATTTCGATTTAACCACATCATAATTTTTTTCAAATGAGTACACGACGTAAGTTTCTTAAAAATGCTGGCCTTACTGCCTTGAGTGTTCCCTATATAAAATATGCCGTTAAAGAATACAGCTTAAGTGATATTAATTCTTCGGATCATGACGATGTATTTTGGGATAACGTGAGAAAGCAGTTTCCTCTTAAAGAAGGGCAGACTTATTTTAACAATGGCACAATGGGGCCTATGTCAGGCTATACTTTGAATAAAGTAATGTCTGA
Source organism: Saprospiraceae bacterium (assembly GCA_036479115.1). Taxonomy (GTDB): domain Bacteria; phylum Bacteroidota; class Bacteroidia; order Chitinophagales; family Saprospiraceae; genus UBA7328. The sequence goes on from JAZGFD010000277.1 coordinate 8,685, forward strand.
TATGCTCTACAGTAGCGTACATGGAGCGGAGCAAGACTATAAGGGAAATGGCCCAGAGTTACTCAATGGGTACTTTAAAAATGAAGAAGTGAGAAAAAAAATTGGCAGGATTATAAATGCTGACTATAAAGAGATTTCTCTGCTTCAGAATGCTACTTTTGGTATGAACTATGTGGGACAGGGACTGGATTTAAAAGCTGGGGACGAAATTATCAATACCGATCAAGAACATGGAGGAGGATTTAGCGTATGGAAAATGCTAGCTAAGCGCAAAGGATGTAATTATAAACAAGCAAAAATAACGCTACCTGCCAATAACCCACAAGAGATTATAGATAGCGTAATGGCACAAGTTACTAAGCGCACAAAAGTAATTGCCATACCTCATATCATATCCGTATATGGGGTAATAATGCCTGTGAAAGAGATATGCATCGCAGCCAGAAAAATAGGCATATTCACTGTGCTAGATGGAGCACAAACGGTAGGACAGATTAAAGTAGATGTAAAAGATATAGGTTGTGATGCCTATTATAGCAGTTTGCACAAGTGGATGTTGGCTCCAGGGGGCAATGGTATTTTATACGTTAATAAAAATTCTGTTGATAAATTATGGAGTACTATAGCAAGTTACAATTGGGATCATACTGATGATCAAGGCTTTAGACTGATGCAGAATGGCACCAGTAACCAATCTCTCATAGTAGGACTGGAGGCTGCTCTTGATTTTTATAATACCATAGGTGGCGAAAAATGGATAAATAGGATAAATCAGCTTGGAGATCGCCTCAGAACCGGCCTTAAAGATATTCCGAAAGTAACAATTGTATCTTCTACACATCCTTATATGTCAGCCGGAATGACCACTTATAAAGTACAGGGTATGACGGGGCCCGAATTGCAAAAGCATCTTTGGGATGTGGCTAAAATGCAGCCCCGATCAGTAGGGTATGAAGTAATGAGACATTGTACTCACATTTATAATAATGAAAAAGAAATAGATCGGGCGCTAGAGATTATTGGTTCAATTTGATCATTTAGCGCTTTCCATTAGCAATAAAATTCATTTTGAGCCTTGACTCAATTATTGTAGGGGTAAAAGTGGCAAAACGAATTTTTACTTGGGCATCAAATCTATCTTTAAACAAAATATCTTTCACCTCTGACAAAGAACTAAACAGCTGTAGTTCTTCTCTTTGATTATTATTTCTTCTGTCCATGAAAAACACTTCCCTTTTATCATTTGGGTTATTGGGATCCCATATATTTATGGTCACCATATTAACTAATCTAAAATCAAAATCAGTAAAAGGAGCCTCAATTACCGCTGTACTTGCAAACATGCCTTCTACCAAGTCTCTTGTGGTCTCATTTGTAAGTGCATTTACATTTGTTCTAATGTTTTTAATCGTCCAGATGTGAGTTTGGATATTATCAAGTCCAGGAGCTACAACAAATGCACCTTCAGTTTCTATTTCAAATAATATTGGGGCATTTTTAGTGCAACTTAAAAAGCTAAGAGAAAGCAGAAAAATTACTTTTTTGACCATAAATGAAATGTGACTATATTTCCATTTCTAAACGATGAAATTTTGGTAGAAGTTTTTTTTTATAAAAAAAAGTTCAATTAAATTTTCAACCTATCATTTTTGTAACTACTCAGGTGGAGTCAATTTTGGCTAAAAAAAGTTCTTTTTTCATTATTCTTCGGCTATTTTTATAACAATAGTTCGGCTATTCTAATAAAAATGAGCCTCGTCTAATAAAAAAATAACAAATTTTTATCTCAAAAGCACTCACTTGAGTAGGTACTCATTTTTTGTTGAAAAAAAATTACATACTGATAGTTACACATTTTTAAAATTGAAAAATATTATCCATGTCGGATATAGATAAAAGAAAAGCATTTATTAAGTCCCTCCTCCAAGATATCGAAGCTTTTGATATGATGGTACAAAAGGGTCTTTTTGAAAATGATATTAAAAGAATAGGGGCTGAGCAAGAGCTTGTCATTGTAGATAAAAAGACCTTAAAGGCAAGACCAATAGCTCCAGATATAATATCTAATAAAGGAGATAGAGACTGGTTAGTGCCAGAACTGTCTACCTATAATTTGGAAATTAATTTGCCCCCATATGAGTTACAGGCAAAATGTTTTTCGCAAATGGAAGAGCTTTTAAGAAAGCAACTGCATGATGTAGATGGATTGTTAGCAAAATATGGCGCCTCAAGTATCCTTACTGGAATATTACCTACAATGCAAAAGCATGACTTAAATAATGAGCATATATCTCCTTATGAGCGATATCACATGTTAATGAAATCTCTCACAGAAGAACGAAAAGGAGTAGATTTTGAGTTGAGAATGAGCGGTATTGATGAGCTGTTGGTAAGCCATGATAGTGCTCTTCTTGAAGCATGCAATACAAGTTTTCAAGTTCACCTACAAGTAATGCCCGATGATTTTAGGCGATATTATAATAATTCGTTGGCTCTTACAGCTCCAGTTATTGCCCTGAGCTCTAACTCCCCATTGGTATTTGGTAAGCGACTATGGCATGAATCCAGAATCGCTCTTTTTCAGCAGGCTATAGATACAAGACTTTCTGCTCATCACATGAGAGAGAGAAGCCCGAGGGTAATATTAGGCACCGATTTTCTACATGGTTCGATTGTGGATATTTATAAAGAAGACCTTTCTAGGTTTAAAGTATTATTTTATGATGCACCGGCAGAAAATGCCTTAGAAGTTCTGGCTCAAAATGGCATTCCTAAGCTAAAGGCTTTGGCTTTTCATAATTCTACCGTATACAGATGGAATAGGGCCTGTTTTGGTATCAGTGATACTGGCAAACCACATATGCGCATTGAGAATAGAGTAATTCCTTCGGGTCCATCTGTAGTAGATGAAATCGCCAATGCTGCTTTTTGGATAGGGTGCATGGAAGGATTTGCTCTTCAAGTGGATGATGTACGAGAAAAAATGTCTTTTGAAGATGTGAGAGATAATTTTAGTAAAAGTGCCCGGATGGGTATTGACTCTAAGTTTACTTGGTTTAAGGATAAAAAAATAACAGCAAAAGACCTGATTTTAAAAGAATTAATTCCAATGGCCAGAGAAGGACTGAAGAATAATAATGTTGCTACAGCCGACATCGATAAATATATGGGCATCATTGAAGAAAGAACAACGGCTCATATGACAGGTGCGAGATGGATGCTTAGAGGATATACGAACCTTCTTACAAAAACCTCTAGCAGAGATGAGGCCCTGAGCGTACTCACTTCATCCATTCTTAAAAATCAAGAAATTTCTAATAATCCCGTACATAAGTGGAATATGCCAAAACTCGATGATCTTGATTATCTACCCCTCCACCTTAATGTGGTAGAGGTAATGGACACTACCTTATTTACAGTCCATAAGGATGATCCTATAGAGCTAGTGGCTGAACTCATGGATTATAATCGCATTCGATATACCTTAGTAGAAGATAAAGATGGATCATTAATTGGCTTACTATCCGCAAAGTTATTGTTAAAACAGTTTGCCAAGAATGCGATCAAAGGGTATGTAGAAATGACTTCAGTAGCGACTATAATGGTGGAAAACCCCATTTCAATTTCGCCAAAGACCACCTTGCTTGAAGCTATAGAAATCATGAGCAACCAAGAAATAGGCTGTCTGCCAGTATTAGATCAAGGAAAATTAGTAGGAGTGATCACAGAAAAGGTGTTTGTAGAGATTACTTCTAGATTATTATCTTCCAGAGGGACATGAGGATTTTTATTGCAAAAATGGTTGTTTTTGGAACCAATTGTAATTGTGGTGATTCATGAAGAGGCTTTTATGAATAAAAATAATTGCCTTATTTGGCGCTAATTCCTTCACAAATCATCTCAACACACGACATAGCAATAATATCTTGTGAAACATAGTATTTTCAAACTTATGTATGCTTAGGACAAATATGAATTGGGACAAGGCATAGAGGGCTGACCTAAGTTTTATTTATATATTAAAAATTATTATAATGTATTTTACGTTGATTATTATATATTTACAGTATAATCATCTTTCATTTGGAACAAGATACTTACCGCACAAAAGGGCTTAGAAAAAATCTAGTGCAAATATTAATACGAAAAGGAATAACTAATCGGGCTGTACTAGATGCCATAGGTAGAGTGCCGAGACATGTCTTTTTAGATCCTATGTTTGCTGAATGGGCATATAAGGATATGGCCTTTCCCATTGATGCTGAGCAGACCATTAGCCAACCTTATACTGTTGCGATGCAGTCATCGCTTTTGGAAGTTACCAAAGGTGATAAAATATTAGAGATTGGTACAGGATCAGGATATCAAGCTGTAATATTATCTGAAATAGGAGCTAAAGTATATACTATAGAGCGGCATAAAATTCTCTTTGATCGCACCTTTGAGAGGTTGGCCAAAATAGGTTATAACCACATACGCACTTTGTATGGTGATGGTTGGAAAGGTGCTGAAAGGTTTGCGCCATATGATAAAATTATTATTACTGCTGCTGCACCTGACATCCCCCCGGCATTGTTAAATCAGCTAAAAATAGGCGGCATTATGGTCATTCCTTTGGGCACTGATGAACAAAAGATGCTTAAAATCGTAAAGAAGCAGCACAATACTTTTACCAAAAAGGAATATGGTACTTATCGCTTTGTTCCAATGTTGAAAGGGGTGAATAGTCTTACTACCCCAACCACTTAATTGCACACCCTACACTGGGATGTTGAGGCTCTATTGTTTCTTCTGCTATGGTCTTATCTATTGCATTTCTTAGGTCTTCTCCAGTAAGTGCTATATCATTACCTGGTCTTGATTGATCCAGTCTTCCCCGATATGTCAAATTTCTTTTGCCATCAAAAATATAGAAATCAGGAGTACAAACTGCCCCGTAATCACGAGCCACTGTTTGCCGTTTGTCATATAGATAAGGAAATGGAAACTTTAAAACCTTAGCCACAATGCTCATTTTATCTGGAGTATCTTCTGGATAATTATTTGCATCATTAGAGCTGATTGCAATAAAAGCCACACCTTTATTACGGTATTCGTTGGCTATTTTTATAGTTTCAGAGTTTATGTGTATAACAAATGGACAGTGGTTACAGATAAACATAATAACCGTTGCCTGATCTGAAGCCAGATCATCAAGTGACAAATATCTCCCACTTACAGTGTCTTGCAAACTAAAATTAGGCGCTTCTGTACCAAGAGATAACATAGTAGATTTTGATAATGCCATAAGTGTAAAAAATTCCTTTATTCAGAATAATAATAAGTGAGTCTGGTTAACCATTTAGAAGGATCTGGTTCTGTGCCAGGATCGGTTACATATTCTTCTATTACAGGATCGTCTTGCAGAAATCCTCTGTCTTTCATGTATTCATCCATAGCATGATGTGCATTACTCACGCCGTGATAATCACCCATGTAGTCGATTTGCAATGCTTTTCTGGCTACTACATTAAAAGAATTTGCACCAGCCAAAGAAATGGCTTCCATGATAGGTATTGCCGCCGCCATATCTATCATACCATCTCTTTCATCCATTCTGAAGAAAAGTCCACAAGGCATGCCATTCATTTCCACTCCTGCCCCTTGCACCTTTCCGAACAATTGGCCTAAATTGGTAGCATAAAATTGTTGGATATTTTCTATTTTTACTTCTTGCCTATTCATAATAAAATTCTTTTCTCCTAAATCCACTTCTTTGATTTGATAGCCATTGTATAGGTTATTTACTCTTTCAGCGGCCATTTTTGCTATGTTATCAAGGCCTACAGCGTATGATTTTTTCATGCCTGATTTAGCGGTTAACATCATTCCTCTCATAAGAAATGGAAGGGTAGTGCCTTCAAAAGCCCATGATACATTTGTTGTGTTTCCTTTGGGAACAATATTAAAAATTCCAAAATTGTCACCATCCCATCTTCCAAAATTTAGCCTGGTTTTGATCTTTTCGTTTTCCACAGACTCTACGATCTCTTGGCTCCCATCTCCAAACGACGACTTAGCCCATTCACTTCTGGCTCCTACTCCATCTTTTTTATCAGAATATGTAATTACCATGCCAGTATCCTGCAGATTCCAATCGTTCCATTTATCCCATTTTTCGACATTGTTAATGAGATTAAAAATAATAGGCGCTGAGGCTTCTATTGTTTTTGATTGTTCAATGTTCAAATTTTTGGGGCCAAAAAAACAGGCCAATAAATAACCTAATATAAGTACCCCTAAAAGGATGCCGATGTATTTTAAAAACTTCATTTTAAGTTGATTTTCTTTCTCGAATACGTTTATAAATCTTGGTGAAAATAACTAAAACTGCCATAAAAAGTAACAACCCTACTATCGTATAGAGATAATTTAGTCCGTTTTTATACACTGCTAGAATCACAATTGCCAATAAAAATATTGAGGGCACTTCATTGTACAACCTGAATTTATAGGAAGACATCAGCGCAGTGCCGCCTTCTAATTTTTTAATGATGCGCTTATTGTAAAAATGATATCCAGTGAGTAAGACAACCAAAGAAAGCTTAATGTGGAGCCAAGGTTGAGCTGAGAGCCAATCCATGCCATACCCAAAAAGCATTAAAATTCCAAAAATCCAAGTAATATACATGCCAGGAATACAAATAATATTATACACCCTCCATTCCATTGCATTAAATTCTTCTATCAGGATACTTCGTCTTGGTTCTTTTTTGCCAAAAGCTTCGGTGTGATATACAAAAACCCTTACGAGATAGAACATGCCTGCAAACCATGCTGTAAACCCAACAATGTGTAATGCTTTAAATAAGGGTATAAATTGAAATAAAAATTCTTGCATAATAGAAAGTATAATTATTGAACTCATTCCGAAAAAATAAAAAATCTAAAGTGTTTCCTTTTAGTGATCTTATCCTCTTTTTAATCTGTTGATGCCTGAGTATCAACAGATCTCAGAAAATGATAATATTATCGTGACTACTCAGGTGGTATCAATTCTGGATGAAAAAGATATTTTATCGCTATACTGCTGCTATTAATACATAAATGAGCCTTGTCTAGCAATAAAATAGCAATTTTTCATCTCAAAAGCACACCACCTGAGTATCACATATAATCTAAAATAATTCATTTTGTGAAAAGTATCTGTTTTCAAAGCAAAATCACTATTCAATCATATTGTTTGGATGCTATTTAATTTGTCGTTTTCGCAAAAAGGTCTGGAAACTTTTTGCAAAATATTACTCAATCATTGGGCTTTATACGACATTTTTGATTTATGCCCATTTGTTTTATGATTAAAAATTTACAAAAATAAATTATATGGCAGCTAAACTACTTAGTTGGTCGCTTTTGAGATAAAAAAGTTGTTAATTTTTTACAAAAAAAAGCTAATTTTTTTGAGATATAGCAGAGTTATGGCGAAAAAAATAGCTGAATTGTGGTAGGAAAAGAACTTTTTTTACTCAAAATGGGCTTCACCTGAATAGTTACGAAACAACCGTATTTTAGTATCTATTTATTTTGTTCTTCATTCACTAATGCGCCAAGAATGAAGTTTAGCTCACCTTAGAGGCCGATATTTTTTATCTGATTGAGGCTGAAAAATTGAAGTTATTCCGTAGCATAATGAAATATTTTCAAACGATGAGCAGATGAAAAAGAACAAATATTAAGGTGTGCGATACTTTGTTCTTGGTGCACTAGGTTTATTTTTGTGTTTTCATGATTAAGTGATAAGATGAAAGTATTAAAATTTGGCGGGAGCTCAGTAGGCAAACCTGAAAGTATTATTAAAATAGGTGATATTCTTTCAAAAAGAATTCTTCAGAACAATGAAAAATTATCTGTAGTATGCTCGGCGTTTGGTGGTATCACAGATTTGCTAATCGGGATGGCTCACGAAGCCAGTGAAGGGAAGGATGGGTACATTTCAAATCTTGAAATGATTATAAATCGTCACTATGAAACGATTACAAATCTTGGTATTGACAACGAAGCAACTGAAATCTATTTTAATGAGATATACACTACTCTTACCAATCTTTTAAAAGGCATATTATTAGTAAGGGAAGCATCTCCGAGAACTATGGATTATGTTCTCTCCTTTGGAGAAAGATCCTCTAATTTTATTGTAGCAGAATATCTCAAAACTCTCGAAATAAATGCTGCCTACCTAGATGCACGAGATATTATAATAACGAATAGAGCATTCGGAAAAGCTGTGGTAAATTTTGAAATTACATACCCAAAAATTAAGAATTATATTTCATCTAAGCCTGATGTGACCCATGTTATTACTGGTTTTATAGCCTCTGATATAGGTGGACTTACTACCACTTTAGGCAGAGGAGGATCAGATTATACTGCTTCGATAATATCAGGAGCATTGGATGCAGAATCATTGGAGATATGGACAGACGTGGATGGAGTGTTGACTTCAGACCCTCGTGTGGTAAAAAAAGCTTATACCATCCCTTATCTCACATACGATGAAGCCATGGAACTGGCTAATATGGGAGCTAAAGTGATATACCCCCCAACTATACAACCTGCTTTGGAAAAAGATATTCCAATTTTTATAAAAAACACCTTTAATCCTGACTTTATCGGAACACGAATAGGGAGGGAGAAGAAAGACAAAGTTAAAAAGACTGTAACGGGTCTTACCTCAATAAAAAATGTATCCCTTTTGACTTTAGAAGGTACAGGCATGTATGGTGTACCCGGTACTGCTGCCAGATATTTCAAAGCCTTAGCTGATAAAGAAATAAATATCATAATGATAACTCAAGCTTCTTCTGAGCATTCTATATGTGCAGCGATGAAAATGAATGATGTAAAAAGCGCACTTTCAGCAGTGAGGAAGGAATTTAAAAATGAACTGGAAAGCGGGTTTTTAAAAGAGCCTATTATTGAAAACGAGTTATGTGCATTAGCCATAGTAGGTGAGCAGATGAGAAGTATACCTGGTGTGGCTGGTCGCTTATTCGAGAGTTTAGGTAAAAATGGAATAAATGTGATTGCTATAGCGCAGGGTTCTTCCGAATTAAATATTTCATTTATAATAAAAGGGAGGAATCGCATAAAAGCGCTGAATCTTATCCACGATAGCTTTTTTCTTTCTGATAAAAGAAAGTTGAATGTATATATGGCAGGAACTGGCCTTATAGGCAAAACTTTACTATATCAAATCAATGCTCAAAAAGATCATTTGGCCAGTAGTAAAAATCTTGATATCAGTATCGTGGGCTTGGCGAATTCTAAGAAATATATCATTGATGTAGAAGGCATTGACCTGAATAACTGGGAGAAGTTGCTATCAGCTTCTGATAAATCAATGAATATCGAAACATATTTAAAAGATATTTACAAAAGTAACCTCTCTCAATCAGTATTTGTAGACTGTACAGCTGATAAAAATATTCCTACTTATTATGATGACATTCTGAGTAAAAACATCTCTATATCTACTCCTAATAAGGTGGCCGCTTCTTCTTCATATGATTATTTCAAAAAACTAAAAGCACTATCAGTAGCAAAAAATGTTGATTTTAGGATAGAAACCAATGTTGGAGCTGGATTACCAATAATAGAAACATTACAGGGGTTGGTAGATAGCGGCGACAAGGTAAATACTATAAAAGCGGTTCTTTCAGGGTCTCTTTCTTTCATTTTTAATAATTACACTTCTGATAAATCATTTGCAGAAGTAGTATCTATTGCTAGAGAAAAAGGATTTACAGAACCTGATCCTAGAGAGGATTTGTCAGGTCAAGATGTAAAAAGAAAAATATTAATCCTAAGTCGAATAGCTGGATATCCCCTTGAGCCAGAAGATGTAACAGTTGAGGCTTTGCTGCCAGAAAAGTGTATGAGAGCTAAATCAGTAGATGCTTTCATGAAAGAACTTGATAATCACGAAGATTACTTTAGATCATTAGTCAATAATGCAAAAAAAGAACAATCGCGACTGAGATATATAGCATCATTAGAAGGTGGAAAGGCTAAAATTACTTTAGAGAAAGTAAAGAATGATGATCCATTTTATAATTTGGCCAGTACGGACAACATGGCCGTTTTTTATACAGCACGATACAAAGAAAGACCATTGGTAATACAAGGGCCTGGGGCAGGAGCAGAAGTCACAGCAGCAGGTGTATTTGCGGAGTTGATAAAGATGGGAGGGTATTAGAATTTTAGTGACTACTCAGGTACTATTAAAAGAGAATTAAGTTTTGACTATTTGCATCATAGTTAAGTGCATATTGAGGTTTCTTTTTCTCAAAGTATCACAAACAGACCTTAGGGTACACAAGACATGTTGGCCTGATTTAAACCAAGCCAGATATTTTAACCTTAGCCTTAGCCATTCTAATAGCACGTTTAAGAACCGATCTATGAATCCTGTAGGGATTAAATATTCGTAGGGTATTGTGGTATTGAAGAAATTCGCTCCTGTCGGGGTCGTATGTACCGATTATCGTCTATTTTTTATAATCTTTATGAACCCTTCAGGTTCAACTCTGGGTTACGTATTAATGCGAAAATGGCTTGTGTCTATCAAAAAAAATGTGATTTTTAAGTTCAAAAGCACACCACCTGAGTAGTCACGAATTTTATAGATAGAGACTTAGTAACCCAAATGAGTAGGGTGAAAAAGAGTAAGCACTCAATATCTTGCTTAATCAGAAAGATTTGTCATCATTTTGCTATCAGCCTAAAGGCCTTCAGCCTTTTTATGATGATTATAATATTGAATACTTTCGAAATAACTACTCAGCAGCAGTCAGTTTTGTTAAAAACGACCCTTTTCCCACTTCTCGGCGGCTATTTGAGTAGCAATAAAATAGTCCATTTTTATTCTAAAAGCATTACGGGGGAGTAGTAACTTTACGAATAAGGATATATTATATCCACAATATTCCACCTCTACGAGGTCGCTGTTACATACAACAATCACATTTTTACAAACATTCTACCTCTCTGAGGCCTTATTGTATAAAAAGATAAAATGTCAGAATATTACCTAATTATTGGCATTTTTTAAGTGGTCTATTTCCGAAAAGAGGGTATACCTTTATTTGGCAGCATTGATCTTAGTATTTGATCTCAACATTGAGAGTATTATAATTTCGGAAAAATTATCTGGTTGGTGACATTCAATTTAAAACGCCCCATCTTCTTCGGAGAAGCCGTATGTTCTTCAAGTCTTATCTTTGATAAAAAAAGAAATAAAGTAATACTGAAACGGTATAGTCACTTTTATAAAATAAAACATGAAAAAGGAGCGCAGATCAGATCATTTTATTCCAAAACCAACTTTTAAAGGTGGACAAAGGGAAATGAGCGCTTTCATCAAAGAAAATCTGAAATATCCAAAAGACGCATTAGCCAAGAAAATAAAAGGAACAGTGCGCATCAAAATAGAAATCAATTATAAGGGCAAAGTAATAGGCAGTCAGATTATGACAGGACTCAATGCAAGCTGTAATGCAGAGGCTAAGAGAGTTGTCAAGTTACTAGAATTTGAGATAAATCATAAATTACGAAAGGGAAAAGTGCGGTATCACAAGACACTAAATATAAAATTTTCTCCGCCGAAACCGGGCAAACAAAAAACCTATACTACTACTATAAATTATAAAATAATTTCTAACAAGAAAAAAGAAGTCGCAGACCCTGAAAAAAATAAAGGAGAGAATTACAACTATACAATTGATATTAGCTGAATACAATTGATATCCCACATGATTACGTCATTTTTTATGCTAAAAGGGGGTACATGAAGAAAAAAAGCTGATCCTGCTGCTGGAAAGAGGGATTTACTCATTATGTATATCTTCGATTCGCTCATCAAAAGGGTCGTCCCAATCTAACGAATCGAGAAGCGGCTCTTCTGCTACATCTTCCTCATAGAGACTGCAATCCAGCTCAATACCGATGTTTCCTGGAAAAATAAATTTTGCATTGGAATTAAAACCTACTTTTTCATCATTTTCGAGATTATTCATAAAATTCAAGAAAAATGGTCGTGCCATTCTTCCTCCTTGACCATCCTGAAGAGTTAAAAATCTTATCCAAGAGTCATCACCGCCCACCCATGTACCAACAGTGAGATTTGGTGTTACTCCTATGAACCATCCGTCTACATAGTTATTGGTTGTGCCTGTTTTGCCCCCAAAATCTACCTCGAGAGCATAATGCACAGAACTTGCTGCGTATTTCAACATTTCGACCATAGTATAATTGTATTCTCGGCTGAGTGCTCTACGTTGTTCAATTTCGTTTTCGAAGATGATATTCCCATTTTTATCTTCCACCCGTTGTAAAAAAATAGGTTTGCAATGTATGCCATCATTAGAAAATGTACTGTAGGCGGAGGTCATTTCAAGTACATTAAGAGAGGGCACACCCAAAGCTAGAGAAGGGACGGCAGGTATTTTTTTTCTAGGAATACCCATATTGACGGCTAGATTTATTACCTCATCTACTGATTCAAGGTTTTTTATTAACCAAACCGATATTGAATTTAACGATTTTCTCATGGCCTCCTTCAGTGTATATTCCTGATTGCTAAACTTGCCATCAGCATTAGCAGGTGTCCAGCTGTCTCGTATGTTAAATGGGGGTTCGTCAGCTGGGATTGTATACTGAATGTCTTTAACTTTCCAACAAGGAGAGTACCCGTTCATTAGAGCTGTGGTATACACGAAAGGTTTAAAAGTAGACCCTACTTGTCTGTCACTGGTGACATGATCATACTTAAAGTATTTATAGTCTATTCCTCCTACCCATGCTTTTACATATCCTGACTGGGACTCTATAGCTATTGACCCAAGTTGCATATGCATTCTGTGATATTTTATGGAATCTAGTGGAGTCATAAATACATCTTTCTCACCGCCGTTTTCATAAGAAAAGACAGTCATTTTTTTCTTTATATTAAATTCTTTTTTTGCTGCTCTTTTTAGTGCGTGCCATTGCCTTTTAATCTGAGGCCAAAAGGTACTTTTCATTATGGTTTCGTAGGTTTTCTTTTGTTGCGAGCTAAAGACACCTTCTTTATTCATAAAATTTAGCGCATATTCATCTTTGTCAGCCTTGAGCATCCTTTTTATATCTGCATCCCAGAGCCTTACATTATCAATGGAGGTAGATACTTCAAGAGTAATATCATTCATATAATAAGCTCTGAGGCCTCTGAACCTATGTGATCCTTCTACTAATTTATTAAGCGAATTTTGACGATAGGTCTGCTGTTCTTCTGTAGCCTCATACTTCCAAGGGTCTAGTTTTTTCCACCGTTCAAAGTAGACTGCTTGAAGTTGTTTCATATGCTTTTTCATCGCATTTTCGGCATGACGCTGATAACGTGAGTCTATAGTTGTATAAATTTTTAGGCCGTCGCGATAGATATTGTAGGGGGTACCATCTGGTTTGGGTGGTATTGCTCCTGTTTTTATTAGTTTTCTAAGGGTTTTGGTCAGTTCATTTCTGAAGTAAGGTGCTAATCCATCTATATGCAATGGCCTTTTAAATCTAGAAAGATCAAGAGGTTTGTTTCTGAGTTCATTGTACTGATCTGTCGAAATATATCTGTGTTTTTCGAGCTGTTTGAGCACCACCATTCTCATATGAATGGCATTTTCAGGTCTGCTTTTGGGGTTGTACAATCGTGCATTATTGAGCATGCCTATCAGAGTTGCCGCTTCCTCAATAGTTAAGTCTTTTTGATCTTTTCCAAAATACACATTCGCCGCTGCGCCGACCCCTGTAGCATCATGCAGAAAATCATATTTATTAAGATACATGGCGATAATCTCCTCTTTGGTATATCTTTTTTCAAACTCTATAGCAATGGTCCATTCTTGAAGTTTTTGCCATATCCTGCTAAATGTGTTTTTTGAAGTTTTTGTAAAAAATTGTTTTGCGAGTTGTTGTGTGATAGTGCTGGCTCCTCCTCTAGTGCCCATAAAAACAAACATCCTTGCAATACCTCGTAGATCAACGCCACTGTGCTGGTAAAACCTTTCGTCTTCTTTGGAAATAAGAGCGTTTACAAGGTGTGGAGAAAGTTCTTCATAAGTCACCCATTGGCGATTTTCTGAGAAATATCTGCCCAATTCTTTGCCATCTGTTGTGTATACTAAGGTAGACTCCTTGAAGCTGGGATTTTCTAGCTCTTTTGTGTCTGGTAATTTGGCCGATGATATATAGACAAAAATACCGAATACTAAAATCAGCATTGTCGCAAATAATCCCCATAATATGATCGAATATTTTTTAAATCCTTTTGAAGAACTTTCTGAGAAAGCCATTGATTAGTTTTTTCTAAAGATAGTATACAAAATTAGGTTGTTGTGATTGGTTTGAAACAATTGGTTATTCAAACAGTCAAGGCCTTTATATTATTTTAAGGCTGTTTAATAACGTATGTTAAAATTAGTTGTAAGTGTTTGATCATCAATACGAATCTCTTTTGGCGATTCATAACTATAGCTATGGATCAAGAAAAAGATGAATTACGCCCTGAGAGTAATCGAAGTGTACCAGTTTTCAATCATCTCTTGCCTCTTTGCCAATTGAAGTGAATGTTCTAGATTCTCAAAATATAACAAGAGGATAATAACACTCGCAAGGAAGTTAAGCAAAAAGTATGCTGACCACTTTGCCAAACTGACTATGCATTCAAAGTATACTCTAAGCTCTCTCTAATTAAACCTTCATCTATTTTGATATCATAAGTACAATCGCCGATGGTTTGGAGTAAAGAAATCATAATATCACCTGCCTTATTCTTTTTATCATGTTTCATATGGCTCAGTATAGATTCGATATCTTGATAATGTATGGTGTCAATCTTATAGATTGATAGAATATATTTTTTAATCTGCTCTAATTCAAGAGTTGAAATGCCTTGCACTTTATTAGAAATATATGATTCTCCTATCATGCCCAGAGCAATAGCATATCCATGTAATAAAGGATGGTCGGTATTAAAAGAATGTGTTTCGATAGCATGACCAAGAGTGTGACCAAAGTTGAGGATTTTTCGTAAGCCTTTTTCGTATGGGTCTTCTATCACCACATTTCTTTTGATATTTACTGAATCGCGCAAATGCTTATTTGATAAGTTATCTTTCCAAATATTATTAGCTATGTAATCTGACCACATGTACTTGTCTTTGATTAATGCATGTTTAATCATTTCAGCATAGCCACTTTTTAATTCTTCAAGAGGTAATGTATTTAGAAAATTAGAGTCGATTATTACAATCTGAGGGTTATGGAATAGGCCTACGAGGTTTTTTAATCCACTAAAGTCTATACCCAGTTTTCCTCCTACAGAGGCATCCACTTGTGACAAGAGAGTAGTAGGCATTTGAATAAAATCAATACCTCTCATATAAGTAGCCGCAGCAAATCCTCCCATATCTCCGATAACTCCACCACCTAAATTTATCAAAAGTGAATGTCGGTCAGCCCCAGCAATTAATAGACTTGACCATATTTTTTTTGTGGTTTCAATATTCTTATGCTGTTCTCCTTCAGTAATGGTAATTACGTTGTGAGGAGAGATGGCATCCTTTATCCTATTCAGACAGTGCAGCTGGGTATTGTTGTCCACTAGTACAGATATAGTAGAGTAGTCTTTATCCTCTAAGAATTTGGCTAATTTTTCTGCTGCATCGCCAAACTCAATATTATATCCTGATACTGATAATTGCATACTTAGGGGTTCAACGTACTTATTAAAAATAATAATGTAGAGTCCACTCCGAAAACTCACAAACACAAAAAAGTTTACTTCGACAAGCTCTGTATAAACACTTTGACAAACTCATTATAAAGCTTTTATTGAATTTTGCATTTTTTTCAATTCGCTGATACTCAGGCACTACCGAATCTCTAAAAAATGCAAATTTCATGCAAAACAACTCTTTTTATAAAAAATGTTAGTTTCAAGAGTAGACTCAATGTTTCTTTTTTACAAAACTCAGGTGGTGTGCTTTTGAACAAAAAATTTGATACCACTGGAGCAGTTACCTTTTACCATATTTTCATTTTTTAAATTGGTGCTTAGTCAAGAATATATTGATGGCTGTCATGGGCATGTTTTGAGCCAGCACAGCGATCGAGAATCGTGTGGATAGTTATAGCTTCTCCACCTTGTTCAGATATAAAATATCCTCAAAATCCAACTCGTCATATTACACTTGTCCGAACATTCACTTATGCTCAGGCATCACTAAATTTTAAAAAGTAAAATTCGCATCAAAAATAACTTTTTTGATTTTGCAAATTTTAGGAATAGACTTACTATTTAGTTATTTGTCTTTTCAGCTATGACAGAAAGATTCCAAACTTCTGTTTTTTTCGATAAAAGAAATTTAATTTTAGGCCAATAATTCCGAAATTCTTTTGAATTTCTGTATTTATTTAGATATCCTTCATTCTTCCATTCGCTAAAAGTAAACGCTATATCAGGATTTTTATCGTCCTGAAGAAGTTTGACACTTTGACAACCTTCAGAGCCAGTAACTACGTGTTTTCCGTACTCAAAAATATCCTGAAATTCTGCAAACTTTCCTGGCTTGAGGTGTAATTTGACCAACCTTTTTAATGATGCCATTCCAAATATTATTTTAGTTAAGTCCTGCAAGGTAAAATCAAGTCGAACAAATATTGACTATTTTTGGCATCATCATTTTTTTTGTAAAAAAAGTATGTAACTACTCAGCCGTAGTGCTTTGTAATAAAAATGGGCTATTTTATTGCTAATCAAAGCTCATTTGAGTCGTAATAGCGGCCGAGTAGCGGAAAGAGAGTCGTTTTTAACAAAAGCTGACTACTGCTGAGTAGTTACAAAAATATAAGAAAGTATATTGAGCGATGTCACTTTGTCTATTAATGGTTTTGATCCAATAGAGTTGTATGGAGCAAAGAATATCAGGTTAAAAATAATAAAAGAGGCTTATCCTGAAGTTTCTATTGTATCACGAGGAGAGTTTATCAAAATTAGTGGTGAAAAAAAATTAACCCAAAAAGTAAAATCAAAATTGGAATTGATGATGCGCATCTTAAAAGAGCGCAAAGAACTTACTAATAGTAATGTTCTAGATTTAGTAAATGATCAAAACCCCTTTGGCGCAATGGATCATCAAAATGATCAAGATACTTCAAATGTCATCGTTTTTGGAAAATCGGGGAAGGCAATAAAAGCCAAAACACGCAATCAAAAAAAACTGGTAACTGAATCTGAATCAAATGACATACTATTTGCTCTTGGCCCAGCTGGAACAGGAAAAACTTATACAGCAGTAGCTTTGGCTGTAAGAGCATTAAAAAACAAACTGGTAAAAAAGATAGTACTTACTCGACCTGCTGTAGAAGCAGGAGAAAAACTTGGCTTTCTGCCTGGTGATCTCAAAGATAAAATTGACCCTTATCTAAGACCCCTTTTTGATGCCCTTGATGACATGTTACCTGCTGAAAAGATAGCCTATTTTACGGCCAATAGAATCATTGAAATTGCCCCTTTGGCCTTTATGCGTGGCCGTACTCTTGACAATGCTTTTATCATCTTGGACGAGGCTCAGAATGCTACTGGGCCACAACTGAAAATGTTTTTGACCCGCCTTGGGCCGTCAGCCAAATGTATAATTACAGGAGATTTGAGCCAGATAGATTTGCCTCGCAGTCACCAATCTGGACTTTACAATGCCGTAAAATTATTGGGTAATATAGATGGTATAAGCAAAGTGTATCTCACAGAAGAAGATGTGATCAGACATCGGCTTGTAAAATCAATTATCAAGGCCTACCACAAAGAAAAAGAAGATAAAGAACAGCGCTATGCTGAAGAAAAAAACAAGGATAAATCTTAGTAAGATGAGTATAGTAAGAGTAAGTCACCCCACCAGTGAAGTAAAAGGTAAAATAAAATTGGATGGATCAAAAAGTATTAGTAATCGAGTATTGATCATCAGAGCATTGTGTAAAGAAAATTTTAATATCAAACATCTTTCTACATCAGATGACACATCCACACTTGCAGATTTATTGCAAAATGACAATAATGTTTATGACGTGCATCATGCTGGGACTACTTTTAGGTTTTTGACATCTTTTTTAGCCATCTCCCTAGGAGTACAAATTCTTACCGGCTCTGAAAGAATGAAGGAACGCCCTATAGGCCCTTTGGTCAAAGCCCTACGTGACTTAGGTGCAGATATAGAATATCTAGAAAAAGATGGCTACCCTCCATTAAAAATTAGCCCATTTAACAAAGATGCGTATAACTCAAAAATTAGTGTGAAAGCTGATATCAGTAGTCAGTATATTACTTCGCTTTTGCTAATAGCTCCTGCGCTACCTAATGGATTAGAATTAACTTTAGAAGGCGATCTTGTATCTGAACCTTATCTTAACATGACACTGGCCACTTTGTGTGAATTTGGCATTAATTATAAAAAAACCAAAGGGAAAATAGCTGTAGCTCCTCAGGATTATAAAGCAATAGAATATACTGTAGAGGCTGATTGGTCAGCATGTTCTTATTACTATTCTATAGCAGCTCTTGCCAAAAATGCTAACATTCAATTAGAGGGACTTTTTAGAAAAAGCATACAAGGTGACGCTAAGATCAAAGACATAGCATGCTTATATGGTGTGAACAGTTATTTTGATGAAAAAGAAAACCTATATCTAAAAAAAGAGAGAAACCCTCACTCATTTGTTCGTTTTGATTTTATAAATCAGCCTGATTTAGCTCAGACTGTGGCAGTGATGAGTGCGGGATTGGGAGTGACATCACATTTTTCAGGCTTAAAAACATTGCGTATTAAAGAAACTGATCGTATCTCAGCTCTTCAACAAGAATTACAAAAGATCAATTCAGATATGCCTTTTGATAAAATTCACAATAACCAAGAATATTATAACATAACTGAGAAGGGAATGTTTGACCGTACCCCTCGATTTGCCACCTATAAGGATCATAGAATGGCAATGGCTTTTGCCCCTTTTGCTCTTTTGCATCCTATAGAAATGGAAAATCCCGAAGTGGTAAGTAAATCATATCCTCGTTTTTGGAATGACTTAGAATCCTTGGGGTTTTTAGTAGAAAAAATTAAGGATTAATCCTTTCACAATATTGGAGAACTAATCTCCCAACTCAAGTATTTTAATTTCTACGCGTTGGTTTTTTTGCCTCGCTACTAGGTCATATTTGTCGTTTTCTATAATAGGTTTGGATTTGCCATAACCTCTATATTTAATTCTAAACTCTGGGATACCCTGTTCTACAAGATAATCTGTAACAGCTTTTGCCCTTTGCTTTGATAATTTTATACAGTAATCTTTGGGAGGTACAGTATTGGTATGCCCTCCTATCTCAACCACCACACCGTTATTGTTTTTTAAAAAATTAAAAATATTATTCAACTCTTTAAAAGATTTTTCCAACACCGTTGCCTTGTCCATCTTAAAGTAAAGATTCTTAATGGTAATAATTTGTCCTTTAGATATTTCTTTATATCCCAATCCTGATATTTTTTGGCTTTTGGGTTTGTTGCTGGGTAGGAAGGTTATTGGGTCTGAGGATTGACCAAAAACAGGTTGCGTTTTGTTTTTTCTTGGTGGTGGTGTCTTTTTTCTTTGTTTTCGTTGTGCTTTTTTCGGCTCAGGTTTAGCAGCAGCTATAAGGTCATTACATGGAATTTTTTTTATAGAAGAGATATTGTCTATAAGTATATGGCCATTATAAGGAAACCAGATTGGCCATTCATAGAATGCTTCTAAAGTGAAATAGTTATAATCTCTTGTGGGCTCTAATTTGAAAGTAAATTTTTCCCATTCCGAGTTTTCAATAGGTATGGATTCTGCTAATATTTCTTCTTTTCCACACACCCCTGTCCCGGCAAAAATTCGAAGTATTGTCGGTACATTATAATTTACCAATTTGTCAGAATTATATTTTTCTTTCTGCTCTTTAGATCCACTTATGTATTTTATTGATCTGGCCATATAAAGACTTATTTCGTAGCAGCTTCCTGAGGATAGCGTTGATGTAAGTCGCTGAGAAACCGACTCCCAAGAGTCATTATCTCTCACAATTAATCCTAAATAAGTCTCACCTTCTTGAGCATTTTTTTTAACATTCCAATAAGAGTTTGTAGGATAATTTTTTTGTTGTACAGGGTGAATATCTGGTGGTGATTCTGATGGAAACTGTAATGCCCCACAATCATACCAACCTCTTATACCTGAGTCATGAATAGAAACACCTTGATGGGGCACATCTTCAAAAGAAGGGTTATTTAAAATAATCTCAGTTCCCTGTGTGAAACTGAAATAGGAAATTAAATTTAACGCAACAATATAAAATAGTCTGCCCATGATGTCTTGCTTAAGCATATGACTTTCATAACGTTCATGTTTTCCAAAAAAATGTGTTAAAAAGTTGATTTGTTCATCTTTTAACTTAGATTAGCTATATTAAGTAAGTACTCAATACAGTAATCATCATAGAAAGGCTGAAGGCCTTTAGGCTGAATAGAGCCGTATCTGCAGTGGTGTGAGAATCGTACTCCGCTCAATTCTGGGCGGAGCCGTCTACTCGATTAGTCTCTGTACAATTATTCGTCAGTGAATTAAATTACTTATTCTAACCATGAGCCCACTCCGGAAACACACAAAATCAAAAAAGTTTCTTTTGGCGATCTTTATATTTTTTTCAATGAGCTGATACTCAGGCATCACCGAATCTCAATAAATGTAAATCTCATCCAAAACAACTC
>JAZGFD010000278.1:0-12659 GCA_036479115.1 Saprospiraceae bacterium
TCAGAAAACAACTGAATAAAAAATGGGGATTTTCAAATATGGTTTCAATGGTCAGGTTTCACTTGATGAACTACATCAATCTGATAAGTTTCCTAAATGATCCTACAAAAGCCTGGACTGAACAAAACAAAGTCAATTTGCAAAAGATAGATTTGTTAAATTCCAGCCCTTAGACGATGCTATTGGCTTTTTATTACTAAATACGGTGTCTATAGAGCTTTTTAGAACTAAAATCTGCAATTCTCATTTTAATCGGACAACACTAATAAAAAATCTATTTCTACCATAATTCAGCTGTTATCAATACGACATCCTCGCTACTATTTAAAATATTTTATGCGTTAGTGAATCTTGATGTAGAACTCACTCCTTCATTATTCCTTATCGAATCTACATTCAAGTCGCCATATGTACGATTTATGTCACCTTATCTTTGATTTCCACCTCAAATGAACTTTATCTGGGATAATAGGAACAATCTTTTTTGCCTTAAAAGCGACACACCTGAGGCCTGAGGAGTTATTGAATGAACGAGAACTGTTATTTTTTTACAAAATGAATTGTTTTTAATAAGATTTTCGCTTTTTTGAAATTTAGTGATGCTTGAGCACCAGTGAGTGTTCAATTAAATGAAAACAATAAAAATATCGCTTAAAGAATTCGTACATGTGACTACACAATGTAGATTCGACGAGCAATGTCATTGTCTAGTCAAAGTAGATACATATAAACACATGGTAATAAGGCGATATACATTTTTAATTTTGATGAGTTTTCGTTCAGCCGCTAATTACATTTTTGTTACTAAACGAGGTTTATTTTTTCTTAATAGCAGCACTCTTACTCACCAATTATATGGGTCAATGAATCTCAGTAATATTGGCATAATTTCGATTTAAAGTAGAAAAAGAGAAAGAAGAGCAATACCGTATGAGTGGAGAAAAACTTTGTATAGACCCAAATAAGTCACTAATTTAGTCTTCCAAACTCAATTTTAATTCTACTTCTATGAGAAAATTGTTATTGGAAATATTTAAAATTATTATCATTCTGGTATTTCCTTTTATACTTCTATTAAGGGGAGCAGTAGAGTTTCATGATCAATTTCATATGAGTCCTTTCACATCTATTTTAGCAGGTATTGGAGTTACTGTTATTTTACTTTTTTTATATTTCACAATATTTTACACACATTTTTCAGGACATCTTGGCACTGCTAGAGGGCTGAAAGTTAGAATATTAGCGGCTTTACTCATTACAATTTCCTATGCCACACATGGTATATTCTACATTTCTACTGGTAATCTTAAAAATGAAAATGTTAAATCAGAAATCAACAAAGTGCATCCTATTTTAAGACTGAGCGTAAGTACAATTGTTATTCTAGATAGTGACTTCATTATCACAGATGGAAAAAGAGTGCCGGAAGATTATAGAAAAATGGGACTAAAAGCAAAAGCACATTCACTCCACTACAAGCAGAAGGATGGCTATTCACACGCTCTTGACCTTAGAACAAAAGGAAGGTCAAAAGTCAGAAATATGCTGCTAAGAAACTATTTTAGGATGATGGGTTTCAGTACTTTAAGACATGTAGGTACTGCTGATCATCTTCATGTATCTTTGAAAAGTCATGATAGACCTTATGCTAAATAATGATAATTAGGTCGGTTTGCAACTACTCAAGTGGAGCCAATTTTGACTAAAAAAAGCACCCCCCCTGAGTAGTTATTTCTATTTTAAGATATAATTTCCTGTCATGAATTCTACCCTTGTATTTCCTTTATCATTCATATATGTCACTCCACTTTCATCTATTACCTCTTTGGTACCTGCTACTGCCATAAGAGGAGCTCTAACTTTTTTAAGATATTGGTTTAAATTTTGATCAGACAATCCAATTAAATGAGTACGAAATATTTCTGTGAAAGAAATAGCTGTTTTGATCCACTTCTTTCTTATCCAAACAATAAGCATAACGATACAATCTAAAAATCTCCCTATCACCATGGCCCACCATATGCCAATAGCTCCCATATCCATTTGGAATGCAAATAGAAACCCTAAACCGACGGTAATAATATTTCTAAATACCAAAGTAGAATACATGGCAGGCTTGGTATCCCCCGTCCCCCTCATAATGCCGGTAATCACTACACTTATAGCTGCAAATGGAAGTGAAAGCATCGTAATTTTAAAAAATCCTACGGCTCCTGACATCACTTGAGGATGTGCTGAAGGATCAAAAAATATTATTATCTCTTCTGTATAGATCAAAACTGGAATTACAAAAATGATAGATAATATGACTCCAGTAACCATCAAAATATTACCTTTCATAATGGCGTCTTTTACTTGCCATCTGCCTAAGGCATGGCCTATCATAGCTGTACTAGACACATTCAGGCCTACAATAGGTTGAATCAATAATTGTTCTATTTGCCATCCTATTGCCAAAGCCGCAGCTCCAAAAGTGCCCAACTCTGTAGCTGTAATGAGTCCTATTAAGAGCAAATTTGCCCCCCTACGCAACACTCCCTGGAGTCCTGAAGGGAGACCAATGGCAAAAATATCTTTAAACATTAACCAATCAGGTTTGTAAGATCCTGGTAAAATTTTAATCACATTTTTACCAGAATATAGGATGTACATTCCGACTGCAAAGGATAGACCTCTAGCCAAAACAGTACCTAAAGCAGCACCATTTAGACCCATAGCAGGAATCGCACCTACACCAAATATCAATACATAATTAAGGAGAATGTTAAAGACAATAGTCACTGCATTGAGGTAAAGAGGTGTTTTCATATCTCCAGCTCCTTGCATCAATCGTTCTACTACAAAATTAAGAAGAAGAAAAGGGGTGCCAAGAAATACAATGATAAGATAGCTATAAGCCATATTCACTACGTTTTCACTTCCTCCTTGCTCCATGAGTGAAAGAGCAGGGTATGACAACATAATGCCTATGATCCCCAAAAGTATAGATACTATTAATCCTGAACTTAGGGACTGTCTGCTAATAAAACTGATTTTTTTGCTGTCTCTTCCGCCCTTGGCTTGAGCTACGAGACTCATCGAACCAGCAGCTACTGACATTACCAGAATAAAGACAAACATTCTAAGTGTATTGCCTAATCCAATGGCAGCGATCTGTTGGGGCCCTATCCTGCCTACCATAATGGTATCAATAATTTGCACAAGAGATTGCATCACATTGGTCACTAATACTGGGAGTGATAACCAAATGATATTTTTAGCAATAGAAAATTTACTTGTAATAATGTGCGCCTTTCGTGAAAAATATAAAAGTAGTATACAAACTTAACTCAATGATGATACAAAGGTTTAACAAGAGTTAATATATCTTATCTTTATAAAAGGGGACATAATAATAAAACTAACTGAATCATAAATGATAAAAAAAATAATAAAATTTCTGCTAGTACTATTGCTTTTATTTGTTTTGTTTTTCCTATTCTATGATGGAGGTAAAGACTATAATGA
The DNA here is from genome assembly GCA_036479115.1 of Saprospiraceae bacterium. GTDB lineage: Bacteria > Bacteroidota > Bacteroidia > Chitinophagales > Saprospiraceae > UBA7328. The sequence goes on from JAZGFD010000278.1 coordinate 3,508, forward strand.
TATAAAAATAGCCACAGGTCATGGGCCAGAAGACTTGTCTCTTGATTTATCTCAGCCCGATAATCCCCGAATACTAATCTCATGTAGCAAAAGAAAAGGAGAAGATCATTATGGAAAAATTCAAGCCTATGATGTCAAAAGTAATGAAGTATATGATTTGCCTCTAAAAGGATATGATGAGAGTAAATTTAGGCCTCATGGAATATTTTTACAAGATCATGATACTTTACAATATTTGTATGTCATCTCTCATGAAAAAACTGGAGAATCAGAGAAAGTAGAAGACAAAATTTTAAAATTCAAAACATCTCATAGGAGTTTAGAATTTATTAATACTGTCGGAAGTTCTAGTACCAATCCTTTGATGGCTAGAACCAATGACCTATATGTCTCTACAAATGATTTTGTGTATAGCACTAACCCGACTGATGTCGGCTTCTCAGAAGTACCCGCTAATGTAGTAGTTATTAGGCCAAATGGATCTTCGGATATTGTAGTAGGAGGGTTATTATACCCCAATGGTATTTATGTGGATGGGAACGATCTGTATGTCGCTACAGCTCAAGGCGATACCCTGTATAAGTTTAAACTCGATCAAAATGGCATAGCTATAGAAGGCACCAAAGAAAAGGTGGCCTCAATTACTGGTGGAGATAATATTACAAGAAATGGAGACGAGCTAATTATTGCTCATCATCCCAATATTTACAAATTTGTTTTACATAGTATGGTAGGCCTTAAGTCTCCTTCTGCTGTCACATCTTATAATATCAAAACAGGAAAATCAAAGGTCATATATGGGCCTTCAGCTAAAGACATTTCTGCATCATCTACAGGACTGATACACGATGGCTACTTATATATAGCTCAGGTTTTTGAAAATTACATAGTGAAAGTGCCGTTAACTGATTTGAATGACTAGACCAAAGTATATTTTTTTGATCCTGATAATAATATCTTCTGCCAAGATATGTGCACAAAGTTGTGAAAAAATGAAAGGAGATTGGGTGAATGAATTGGGCTCTGTTTTACAAATTGATTCTATCAACAAGCAAGGAGATATCATAGGTGTCTATAGGTCGTCTACTGGTGTGGATGGAAAGGAATTTAAACTTAAAGGATATGTAAACACTAGTGAGGAATATCCTACAGAGAAAAATATATCATTTGCCGTAAGATGGATAGGATATGGCAGTATCACCTCTTGGTCAGGCTACTGCACTCAGTTAAATAACAAGGATCAAATAAAAACGATGTGGCATTTAGTAAGATCTGGTAAAGAATTTGATTGGGAACGGGTCATTACCAATGCTTCTGTTTTTACACCAAAAAATAAGTAACTCAGGTGGTGTGCTTGTAAGTAAAAAAAGTGCTATATTTTTTTGTGGCACGAAACTATTTTCCTTTTAACAACAGCGCGATCACTAGCTTATTTTATACGTTAATAAATCTCGATGTAAGTACTCAATATTTTGGGTAACCAGAATGATTTGTCATCATTCTTGGTCGAAAATACCGCCAAATCACAACAATCGCTACTTATTCAAGGGCGTTCCCCTTGGATATTCAGCTTAAAGGCCTTCAGCCTTTCTATGATGATCACAATATTGAGCACTTACATTTCGATTATATTACGATAACTTTGATTTGAGAGGGAAATAGCTGATGTGTAGTGAACAAAGTCTTTCTTAGCAAAAATTGATGCCCTTGAGCAGTTATAATAATAGATAATAAATGCAAACTAAAACATTCACTCTCAAGTCAATAATTACAGCCTTTTTTATTATTTCTTCCTTGGTTTTATTGGGCCAATATGACACTCAAAATACCGCCTTAGATGCTATGATAGAGAAAGGTATTGTTGATTGGGAGATTCCTGCTTTATCCGTATTGGTATTAAAAGACGGCAACGCTGTATATAAAAAAACGTATGGTATAAAAAATATAAAATCAAAAGAAGCAGCAAATAATGAAACCATGTTTACAATGGCTTCTACCACTAAAGCATTAGTGGCAATGGGCATGGCCATGCTGGTAGACGAAGGCAAAGTAAAATGGGAGGATAAGGTAAGGATGCACTATCCACAGTTTAAATTATCGAATGCCTACATCACTGAAGATGCAAGAATAAAGGATCTTTTTACACATAACCTAGGTATTGGAAATGCAGATTGGATATGGTATGCTCGGGATTTAAATACCGCAGAAACCATTGAAAAGTTTGCACAAGCTCCACAAGTACATCCCCTCCGTGGTGGGTATAAATATCAGAATATGGCTTATGTCATAGCAGGTGAAGTAATAAAAAAGATATCAGGAAAGCCGTGGCAAGATTTTCTAAATGAAAGAATATTTAAGCCATTGAACATGAATCGCACCGCTGCTGTCTCTAAAAATATTCTTGCATTGGGCAATGTGGCAAGGCCACATTATAATGATTTGGACGAAGGAATAATACCTATTAATTATGCTTTTTTTGATCAGGCAGGGGCTGCAGGCATGCTATATTCTTGTATAGATGACATAGAAAAATATCTCTCTTTTATTAATAATAAAGGAATTCTCAATGGAGACACTTTGATCAAGGCATCCACTTTTGAATACCTGTTTAGCCCTAAAATCATTATAGAAAATGGTTTCTACCCAAGTACAATTTTTACTAAGCCTAAGTGGAAGAGCTACGCTATGGGATGGTTTCAACATGATTACAAAGGCATGAAAGTAGATTTTCATACAGGTAGTATTGATGGTTTCGTAGCTATACATGGATGGCTTAGAGATCAAAATTTAGGGGTGTATGTTTTTTCTAATCTGGATGGGGCTGAATTGCGCCATGCTATAATGTACAAAGTGTTTGATCTTTATGCACTAGGAGGTGATACTGATTGGCACAAGAATATATTTGACCTATATGATGGTTTCAAGCAAGAAAATATAAAATCGCTCGAATTGGTAGAAAGAAGCAGAGTAAGACACACCAAACCCTCAAAATTCATCTCCGCCTATAATGGGATTTACACACATCCAATGTTTGGAAAGATTACGATCAAAACAGGTAAGAATAACCTATCTGCATCATTAAATGATAAGTATGATTTGACTTTAAATCATTGGCATTACGATACTTTTCGATCTAATGTACAGACCCAATGGAGAGAAAGAGTTATGATCCGTTTTGAGATGGATGAAAACGGAAATATTACAGGGCTCTTTTTTAAAGGAAAAGAATATAAAAAAAAGCAATAGTCACTCATTTCTTATAGATAAATATCTGACCTTTAATGTTTTATTTGTCCAAAGCACTGGGTTCTCATTAGTCACCTCACTCGCATTACCCTTACATAATAGTTTCGATCAACATCAAGATATTTAATATCCTTTTCATACTCTTTAGTTTTCCATAATGCAGTGGGTTCTATGACCATTTTTTCTCCATTAATAGTCACATTTACTGGCATACTAAATGCATCATTCACTGCTGTCCACCTATATCTTAACGTGCCTTCTTGTTGATAATATTCAAGAGTAGGAATCCTAATATCACGTAAATATTGGTCAAAGAAAGGCTTAAGTTTCAATTCCAAAGTATTGGACATATAGCTTTCTATATCTGCCGTAGATACAGTTTTATGGAAAAATGTTTCATTTAATCCTCTTAACATCATCCTCCATTTGTCATCATCGTTTACCCATTGTCGTAGAGTATGAAGCATATTCCCACCTTTATAATACATATCTCCACTACCGCTTGAATTCACCCCATATGGCCCGATTATAGGTTTATCGTTTTTAATATTAGTCCTTGTTCCTAGTACATATTGATAGCCAGCTTTTTTACCATGATGATATTCTAAATAAAGGCTTTCACTATAATTTGTAAAACTTTCATGAATCCACATATCAGCTATATCTTTATAAGTGATGTTATTGGCAAACCATTCATGCCCACTTTCATGGATAATGATAAAATCAAATAGTAAGCCATAACCTGTACCCGAAAGATCACGACCCAAATAACCATTCTGAAACCCATTACCATAAGTGATAGAACTTTGATGTTCCATGCCTAGATATGGCGCTTCCACCAGCTTGTAGCCATCTTCATAAAAAGGATATGGTCCAAACCAATGTTCAAAAGCCTCCATCATCGGTACCACTTCTTTCCATTGTTTACGAGCCTTTTCCTCATTTACTTTAAGTGGATAATAATCCAGTCTGAGCGGCCCCTTCTCGCCTTGGTAGATTTCTTGCCAGTGTGTATAATTTCCTATGTTAATATTCACACCATAGTTATTGATAGGGTTATTCACAAACCAATGAAAAGTCCTAGTACCATCTCTATTATTATCCACATTACGCAGCACACCATTTGACACATCTATCAGATTTTTCGGTACGGTAATACTCATGAGCATACTGTCTACTTCGTCATACATATGGTCTTTACACGGCCACCATACACTGGCTCCTAATCCTTGACATGATGTGGCAATAAAATGATTTCCATTGGCATCTTTCCTGTAAGTGACTCCTCCATCCCAAGGCGGTCTTTTGGCTTCTTTAGGATTGCCTTCATAATTAATCTTTATCTCTCCTGTATCCCCTTTTTTTAGTTTTTTTGTCAAATGGACATAGTATACTCTGCCATCGTTTATAACATTTATTTTTTTATTGTTGTATATAGCTGATGTGATTACCAAGGGTTCTTGCAAATCTATCTGAATGACATTCCCTTCTCTCAGCGCTGTAAAGAGAATAGTATTACTTCCTTCTATCCATCTTTTGTCAGGATCTAAACTGATATCTAGATGATAATAGTTAAGATCCCACCATGCTCTTTGGGGAGTGATGCTACCTCGAAGCGTGTCTTGTCTTGTATATTGTCCAAAAACAAAACTTACTCCTAAGATGCTTAATAAAACAGTGATATATATTCTCTTCATTCCTACTCAAATTACTTGTCTGAAAATAAATCCAAGATGATTGATACAGCCATTTACCTTAACCATAAGCCTCCGCCCGGAGTTCTTCCACTTCATCCACTGTGCGCGCTAAGTACTCGCCTAGTTTTTCAAAACCATATTCCCTCATAACAAAATTGTCCTCCAGCCTAATTCCTCCAAAATCTTGATATTCATACACCTTATCATAATTGATAAACTCTTTATGAAGGCCTTCGGCTTCTTTCTTATTCATTAATTCAGGGATAAAATATATTCCAGGTTCAATGGTAACTGTATATCCTTTTTGCATTGCCTTTCCTAGTCTCAGAGATTTTAATCCAAATTCTTTACTTTTTTTAAGATCGGGAAAATATCCAATATGCTCTTCTCCAAAATTTTCTAAATCATGAACGTCCAATCCTATTAAATGCCCTAATCCATGGGGGAAGAATAAAGTATGCGCTCCATCTGCCACGGCTTCTTCTGCATTTCCTTTCATTAATCCTAATGAGATCAACCCTTCAGCAAGTTTAACAGCGGTGCGAAGATGTAAATCTCTAAATAGCATCTCAGGCCTAGCAATATTAATGGCATGTATAAATCCTTCATACACCACATTATAAATATCTTTTTGCTTTGTAGTAAATGATTTACTAACTGGGAAAGTACGGGTCAAATCACCAGCATAACCTCCTTTTGAATGTAAGCCTCCATCCACTAAGACGAGCTTGCCATCAGCCAGTTCATTATTATAATAATGATTGTGTAAAGTTTGCCCATTTATAGTACAAATTGTAGGATATGATGTATGGACATTATGGTCCATACCAATATTTTCAAATATTCCAACAAGGTGATGTTCACGCATTCCTGGGTGTGCCGAAGTCATCAAAGCCCTGTGGGCTTCTCCTGAAAAAGTACATGCCTCATGCATTTGATCTATTTCTTCTTCTGTTTTAATTGACCTTTGAGCAGAAATCGTAAGGAGTAAATCAAGAGAAATCAATGCCTCCAATTGTTCTATTGGCTTGTTGATCAGTCGTGATAATTTAATTTGATGTTCGGGTCTATAAGGTGGTAAGAAAAAGGTTTTTTTACCAATGGAAGAAGAAAGTTCATCAGGTTTCTTAACGGTACGGACACCTACCCTTTCTGCTCTTTCTTTTAATGTAGGAAGTGGGCCGGTCCAAATGATATCATCAATGCTGAGTTCATGCCCAAAAACCACATCATCTCCATTGGCATTAATGATAGCGGATAGTCCGGGTTGATTAATACCAAAATAATAAATGAAGGTGCTGTCTTGAACAAATCTATAACAGTTGTCTTTGTAGTTCATACTGCTTTCGTCATTACCCAGAATAAGCAACTGCCCTGTTCCCATTTTCTGGCGTAAAATGTCTCTTCTTCTCTTATAGGTATCTGAATTAAATGTCATCATTTCATTCTCTCTATTATGAAAGGGCAAGTTAGTAATATTTTGACTGGGTGTATCAACTGAATATCTTTGAAATCTAACACACGTTAAGATGAATTTTTTCAGTGATTGGGAATTTGTTCAATCAATTTATACGGTGGTGGGAGCGGCCTAACTTGAGCTTGGTTACTCGCAACTGCAAACGCGATTAATTAAAATCTTTCTTTTTAAAGAAACCGACCATTTCCTTGCTGATAAATCCAAGCAAATAGGTAAGCATAAGAACTATAGAATAATAAGCATTATCCACAAAAATTGAAATAAGGATTAGGCCAAATATTATTAGAACAGATACAGTGCCCATGATATGGATAAATAAAGTTCTCCTTTGTTCCTTTTCAAAATCAATTGGAGTGTAGCCATCTTGTTTCTGTTTTTTTGCATTTAACCTTCTTTTATATCTATTCTCCATCACTAATGAATAATTAGCGGTTTAGGTTTTAAATCCCAAGGCACAGCACCAAATTTACCTCCTAAATAATTTTTCCTGAACTTAAGATCGTACCTAGGCTCGAAATCAGTAAAGGGAAATACAGTTGTTTGTCCATATTCATCTTTCTCGCAAAACCAAACTTCGTCTTGTCTAATAATTTATTCATCCATCATAAAGTCTTTATGAGAATTAAAGATTATTTGGCCTTTGGCTTTTTCTATATTATGTTCTAAATATTGTTCTAAAAGTTCTCTTATAAGAATTGGATGTAGACTTCTATTTATTTCATCAACAAAATAGTTAATACCTTCTGAGTAACTTAATATTAAAGCTGGAATTAAATGTAGTAGAACTAAAGTTCCTCTTGATTCCTGTTGTAGATTGAACAATACATTGTTATTTTTAATATCTTTGTGAACAGCTTCAAGCTTAAGTATTTGAACATTCTCATTTTCAATAATGGCTGTGCAGTATGCATCTTCAGAATCTCGAAAAGAATAATAACTTTCATCTTTTAGAATAGATTCTATGTGCTTAATTAGGCTGCTATTCTGATTTCCCAAATATGTCGTGATTGGGTATTTATTTAATATCAATTCAGTAATACCAATATTAGCCCATTATAGAATTTGATTTGCCAATTGTAAATTTTTATTATTTCTTGAGAGAATATAAGGCAAATCTTGGATTTCGTAATCAGGAAACAAAAATTGGATATTTTTTTTCATCCAGACTTTTATCGTTCTGGCTACTCCAATACCGAGACTAAGTACAGATGTAGATGGTTTAAATAGAGATTGGGAATAATCATCTTCAGTTGTATCAATTTTTCTATCACCAAGATTAATAATTTGTTGATTAGGATTATCTGGATTAGCTTTTCTTTCAATAATTACATTTGGTGAATCGTTTTTAATTTGAGATAAATTCTCATATATTATCACTTCTCCCTTTATTTCTAATTGGTAGAAATAAAGTCTTCCATTAATTGAAAAATCTAATTCAAATTTTGAAGTTTGATTTTTAAATTTAGGGTTTAAAAGAAACGGTTGATTTATTTTTCTCGCTGTTTTGGTTAGTAAGAATTCCTGCTCTGTAGCAACACCATTTAAAAGTAAAAGTGCTTTGAATAGATTGGTTTTACCCGACCCGTTTGCCCCATAAATTGCCGTTGCTTTTAAAATTGAGAGAGATTTATTTATTTTATGAACATGCTCATCAAAGCGTTTGTATTTCCAGCAAATGTATCAAAAGAGATTCGGTACCCAATTGATCTAAAATTTTCTATCTGAAATTTTATAAGCATTTGCTTCTATTTTGTTCTTGTAAGAGATTTAATCACGTGATATTTTCTCTTGTAAACGTACAAAATAAAAGAAAAATTAAGAATGCCTCAAAATTAATATTTATTATATTAAAAAATGATGGTATAACATAACGCTTTATCGTAAAAAATAAAATTATATTTTACATTTTTATAAAAAACAAAAATTACACAGTATTCTCAGATATTTTGGTATTTATGTGAAAAACATAATATGCTCTTCATCAAGTGCATTTTTCTTTTTCCTGTATATGGCTCTTGTTTTAGATATCGTTAATTTAATCCATATTGATAGCTTCTTTTAAAAAAACCAATGTTTTAAATACCTCCAAAAAAAAAAGAGCAAATCTGCCAAGACAAATTACTCCCTTTCGTTTGTTATGAGGTGCCCACTATATCTTTTTATGCTAAAAGCAACTAAATAAAACAGGCCTCTCTGTAATGCAAAAACATTACGGCCACCAAGAAAAGAAAAAATATATAAAAATTGAAATGTGAGCCCACTCTGAAAACAGATAATTTTCACAAAATGAATGGTTTTAGATGATATTATCATTTTTTGAGATTTGTTGATGCCTGAGTATCAACAAATTGAAAAAGCAGATAGGATCACCAAAAGGAACATTTTAAATTTTCTTATGTTTTCGGAGAAGCTCAAATGTATAAACCCATGATTGTTGAAGCACATTGTTGAATTATCATTTCATGGGAACCATAAGACCTTCTTGGATTGTAGAAGATACCAAAATCCCCTCTTTAGTAAATATCCTACCTCGTCCTAATCCTCGAGAATTAGAAGAGCTTGGACTATCAAGAGAATATAAAAGCCACTCATCACATTTGAACTCTCGATGAAACCACATGGCATGATCTAAGCTAGCAAAAAAATGGCTCCCGGGACTCATCTTTGACCTATTTGGCAGAGCAGCAGTAGTCATCAAATTATAGTCTGAAATGTACGCCAAAATTACTTGG
>JAZGFD010000279.1:0-9025 GCA_036479115.1 Saprospiraceae bacterium
ACTTTTACTGTAACTACTCAGGTGGAGCCATTTTTTTTTCAACGATGTGCAGGCTTAAAAGATGCCAAAGTTACCCGTCAATTTATCTTTGACAGAGCACTAGTGAAGATCGAGAAGAGGCGCAATTCAGGTCGAACTATAAATACATTTTTGGCTTGAAGTTGTCTCATTTAGATACTGTAAATGATGTGATGAAAAAATTAGATCCAGAGTGACTATTCAGGTAGGAGTCATTTTGGCTAAAAAAAACACTTTTCCCGCCATATTTCAGCTATTTTTTTCACCATAGCGATGCTATGCCTCAAAAAATGAGTTTCATCTGACGAAAAAATTGCATTTTTTTATCTCAAAAGCACCCACCTGAGTAGTCACGATCCAGAAATGTTGGAAACTTGTCGTGGTCATATTATCAAATATTTATTGAACAAACGTACCCTTCATAAATTTCGTCTTTTGGGTAAATATTTCAATATAACTAAAGATGGTAGCGGTGTGTATGCCTTTGATAAAAAACCATATGGACACTGTTCTTCAAAAACAAGTAAAGGGGGCAAAACAATTTGGTTGCAAAATGTATTAGAAGCCAAAATAGATACTGAATAAAAACCTGTGATAAGTAATAGTTCCTACGGCAATTTCGCCTGGAATCCATCTAAAAATTATTGAATGCACATTTCAAAGCTGGTAAATTTAATACCCCATTGGGTTAATGGAACTCTCATGCCTTAGAGTAACTTCATATTTATGAGAACCTTTGAAAGTGATGGCTCTGAATAGCTGAGCATTCAGTGTAATGACATATTTTTTCATTACAACCTTAGCATTGATTTTTTTGAACCCATTTACACGATTTTAGCCATTTGAGACAATTAAAAGCTACACACAGAGTAGTCTCAAAAATTGAATACCTCATTCCGCTTTGAGTAAAATTTTATTTTTCTTTCCATTTTCCACCATTATATATTTTGAATGGATCAGGTGGGATTCATTAATTACCGTTTCGTAGCTTGTGATTTTAGTTTTATTAATACTAATGGCTTTATTTATAATAGCTCTTCTTGCATCTCCCTTTGAGCTTAAAATATTTGTGCTTTCCGCCAATAAATCTGCAATGCTAATACCATTCCTAAGTTGAGATTTGGAAATATGAAAACACGGAATTTCATAGCCAATTGTTTCAAAATCATTTTGATTTAAACCCTCTAAAAAGGATTGATCTGCTTTTATATTAAAAAGTAACTCTGATACATTTTGTACAGATTTATAGTCTTTTTCAGTATGTACTCTCATGGTTAACTCTTTAGCTAAAGCCTTTTTTAATCCGTTAGGATCTCCATTTGCTTCCTTGATACGAGTTTCCATAACAGGCCTCTTTTCTAATGAAAAAAACTTGTAAAACTTAACTATGTCGTCATCCGCGGCATTGATCCAGAATTGATAAAATTTATAAGGCGAAGTAAGTTTAGAATCCAACCATATATTCCCAACTTCAGATTTTCCAAACTTCTTACCATCCGCTTTAGTAAGTAGCGGAGTAGTAATGGCAAAAGCTTTGCCGCCTTCCACATTTCTCTTTATAAATTCTGTACCAGAAGTAATATTTCCCCATTGGTCAGAACCTCCCATTTGAAACTTACAGTTTCTTGTTTTATAGAGATGAAGGAAATCATTAGCCTGTAGAAGTTGATACGAAAACTCCGTGAAGGATAGCCCTGTATCCAGTCTATTCTTTACAGAATCTTTAGACATCATATAGTTTACAGTGAGGGTTTTACCTACATCTCGTAAGAAATCAAGGATATTCATATCCTTATAAAAATCAAAATTATTAACCATTATGGCCTTGTTATCACCTTCTGAAAAATTGAGAAGATTACGTGCCTGATTTTCTTGAAATTTCAAATTTTTATCTAGCTCATCAGTTGACTTTAGTATCCTTTCTTTATCTTTTCCACTAGGGTCACCTATTCTTCCCGTAGCACCTCCCATGAGAAATATGGGCTGATGGCCAGATTTTTGAAAGAGCGTAAGGATCATAATCTGCACATAGTTACCTATTGTGAATGATGGTGCGGTAGGATCAAACCCGATATATGCAGATGACATTTTGCTGCTTAGTTCTTCTTCTGCTCCTGGGGTAATGTCATGAAGCATTCCTCTCCATTTCAACTCTTCTACAAAATTCATTATTCTGATTTTTTTGTATCTACTTAGTGAGATTGTATTTCATCCAAAAGGATATAAGTGGGCAGCATCGATTGTTGCAAAAGTAAATCTTTCGCTGATTAATATTTGAACAATATTCCAGTTCCATTCCTACTCACAGCACCAATGCTTTGGCAGGATTAAATGATGGTCATTTATATTTATCCTTTCAATATATCAGTTTATATTGAAAATATCATATTTTCCAACTGCCAATTGGCAGTTACAAGACTGCTAGATGTATCTTTATACTATGAAAAGCATAGAGAGATTTGTGGCATACAGAATGACCTTGTTTGACAAAAAGTCATATACTGGATATATTTTAAAATTTGCCATCGCTGCTATTACTCTTTCTGTTGCTATAATGATCATTGCCACATCAGTTATATCAGGATTTAAAAATGAGATATCCTATAAGATGTTTGATTTTTGGGGTCACATTGTTATTAATAATGCCCGGGCTTCTCAAGAATATGAGCTTATTCCCATAGAAAATACAAATGAAGTAATTACAGATTTGTTAACAATTAAAAGTGTTAACAATTTTCTCCAACCTGCTCTTAATAAGGATGGTTTTATTTCTGTTTCTTGTAATAGCGGAGTAAAAAAAGTTTATCCTTTCTCAGTTTTGCCCTCACTAATTACTACTAAAGAGAAAGACTTTGATGGCTTACTTCTAAAAGGGGTGCAGCAGGCTTTTGCAACTGAGATACTTGCCGAATATCTTGTAGAAGGAAATGTTATGAATTTAGAGGAAAGCGAAATGTCTAGAGGCCTTCTCATTTCTTCTCAAACGGCACTACGTATGAGGTTGTCAATAGGCGATCCTTTTATATTACATTTTTTATTGGGAGAGAACACTGTCAAAAAGAAATTTCAAGTTTCTGGTATTTATAAAAGTGGATTAGAAGAATTTGATCGCAGATTTGCATTTATAGATCATAAATGGATTACTGACCTTTTAGATTGGCCAGAGAATACCTATTCTCATATTGAAGTACATATTGAAGATTTGGATAATCTCGAAGTATTGGATGAATATATTAAAATAGAAAGATTACCCAGCTACCTTTTTTCTGAATCAATAAAATCCCGTTCGTCCGAGATTTTTCAATGGTTGGAATACCAAAATATCAACGAATGGCTAACATTAACATTGATGACTATTGTAGGAATATTTAATATGATTACGGCTTTTCTCATTTTTACTCTAGAGCGTACTCGTATGATCGGACTTCTAAAGTCACTCGGAGCAACAAATTGGGTAATAAGAAAAATATTTTTAATGAGTTCAGGTTTTATTCTGCTCAGAGGTACGGTGTTAGGTGTTATGCTAGGCTTGAGTGTCTGTGCTTTACAAAAAATGACAGGTATACTCAAACTTAGTGAAAAGGATTACTATTTGTCAGAAGTACCTATCGAGATTAACCTTTATGTTGTAGCTCTCATTGCTATAGGTAGTACTCTTATAACTCTGATATTTTTATTATTACCAAGCAGTATTATAAGCAGAATTTCGCCTATTTCGGCATTGCATTTCAAGTAATGCCCCCTAAGATTTTTTCTTTTTAGTAGGAGCTATCATTACTATCATTCTTCTTCCTTCTAACTTTGGCATTTCTTCTGCTGCGCCTAAATCCTCCAAGTCTTTGATGAATCTTAATAACAGAAGCTCCCCTCTTTCTTTGAATACAATACTCCTTCCTCTAAAATGTACATAAGCCTTGACCTTAGCCCCTTCTTCTAAAAAGTTTCTAGCATGCTTTAATTTAAAATTAAAATCATGATCATCCGTATTTGGCCCAAATCTCAATTCTTTGATTACAGTTTTTTGCGTTTTAGCCTTGAGTTCTTTTTCCTTTTTCTTTTTTGAGTAAAGGAATTTTTTATAATCGATAATTTTGCATACTGGAGGCTTGGCTTTTGGGCTGATTTCTACCAGATCAAGATCCGCATCTTTTGCCCAGTACATTGCCGTTTTGGATTTATAAACTCCAGTTTCTATTTTCTGACCTATTATTTCACTAATTTCTTCTAGATTATCTCCGACTAATCTAATGTCCACTGCAGTAATGTGGTGATTTATTTTGTGCTCGTCTTTCTTTTCGACATAGGGTACAAATCTTTTTCTTCTTCTCAAATGTTTTTATTTTTATAATTCAAATTAGTTATTAATAGTTTCAGGTGGTGTTATTTTTTTTACTTCTTTAATCCGTAAGCCGTCTTTATCTTTATTAATATCCATAGTAAAAGACGTACCTTTTTCTGAATTGTTACTCAATATAAACTCTGCTAGAGGGTCTTCTACATATTTTTGTATAGCTCTATGCAAAGGCCGGGCTCCAAACTTACGATCATATCCTTTTTCTGCAAGTAATTCTTTGGCTTTTTTTGTCAATTTAATATCAAACCCCATATCTGCTATCCTTTTGGACAATTGATTCATTACTAAATCAACTATCTCAAGAATATGATGTTTTTCAAGAGAATTGAAAATAAGAAGGTCATCAATTCTATTTAAAAATTCGGGAGAGAATGTCTTTTTAAGTGCGTTCTGAATTACATTTTTAGTATGATCATCCACGTTTTCCATTCTAGCTTGGGTCGCAAATCCAACCCCTTGGCCAAAATCTTTAAGTTGTTTCACCCCAATATTTGATGTCATGATGATCAAAGTGTTCTTAAAATCTACTTTTCTCCCTAAGCCATCTGTAAGTTGGCCATCATCTAATACTTGTAAAAGAACATTATAAACATCAGGGTGTGCTTTCTCTATCTCGTCTAAAAGGATCACAGAATATGGTTTTCTTCTTACTTTCTCTGTTAACTGGCCACCTTCTTCGTATCCTACATATCCTGGAGGCGCTCCTATTAATCTACTGATTGAAAATTTTTCCATGTATTCACTCATATCTATTCTGATCAGAGAATCTTCAGAATCAAATAAATATCGAGAGAGCGCTTTTGCTAATTCTGTCTTTCCTACACCAGTAGGGCCTAAGAATATAAAAGAGCCAATAGGCTTCTTTGGGTCTTTAAGCCCGACCCGATTTCTTTGTATCGCTTTAGTGACCTTAATAATTGCTTCATCCTGCCCTATGATTGCTTTTTTTAGATCATCAGACATGTGTATCAGCCTATTGCTTTCATTTTGAGCTACTCTTTTTACTGGTATACCAGTCATCATAGCTACTACCTCCGCTATCTCATCTTCACCTACAGGGTATCGTGTATTTTTCGATTCTTTATCCCATTCTGCCTTCGCCTTTTCTAACTTTTTAAATAGCTTAGATTCATTGTCTCTTAGATCGGCAGCTTTCTCGTATTGCTGATTTTTGACAGCCTTATTCTTGAGCAACCTGATAGATTCTATTTCAGTCTCTAACTCTTCGATATATTTAGGAACATGAATATTTTTCAAGTGAATCCTCGCTCCCACTTCATCCAAAATATCAATCGCTTTGTCTGGAAGAAATCTATCACTAATATATCTATCACTTAGTTTGACACAGGCCTCTATAGCCTCTACAGAATAGGTGACATTGTGAAATTCTTCATATTTTGATTTGATATTCTCCAAAATGTGTATCGCTTCTTCTGCACTAGGCGGTTCTACCAAAACCTTTTGAAATCTCCTGTCCAGAGCACCATCTTTTTCAATATGCTGTCTGTATTCGTCTAAAGTAGACGCACCTATACATTGAAGTTCGCCCCTAGCTAGAGCTGGTTTAAAGATATTCGATGCATCCAGCGATCCCGTTGCCCCTCCTGCTCCAACAATGGTATGTATTTCATCAATGAATAAGATCACATCTCTTGTCTTTTCTAACTCATTCATGATGGCTTTCATTCTTTCTTCGAATTGACCTCTATATTTGGTACCAGCTACAAGAGCGGCCAAATCCAACATTACTAGCCTTTTGTCAAAAAGAGTTCTGGATACTTTTCTTTCTTTTATTCTCAAAGCAAGCCCTTCTACTATAGCAGTTTTTCCTACACCAGGTTCTCCAATAAGAATTGGATTATTCTTTTTCCTTCTACTTAATATCTGCGATACTCTTTCTATCTCAATTTCTCTCCCTATTATGGGGTCGAGCTTATTCTCCTCTGCAAGCCTTGTTATATCCCTACCAAAATTATCAAGTACTGGTGTTCTGGATTTATTCGGCTTTCTTTTATGCCGAGTATTACTAAACTCCCCTTCATCTCTTTCATCATCCATAGGAACGTCACCACTATCTGTCTCATCTGAAATATATTCTATACTTCCGTCCTCCTCCATTTTTACATACTCTAACTCCGCCTTGTAAGATTCATAATCAATGTCCATTGAATTTAATATCTTGGAAGCTAAAGTATCTTTGTGTTTAAGTAAAGACAACATCAAATGCTCTGGATGAATCTCATCATTTTTAAAGAGTTTAGACTCTAAAAAAGTAACCTTCAATACTTTTTCAGCATGCCTATTTAATGGGATACTTCCTACATTAAGCTGTGTGTTGGCTTCTTTACTGGCCTTGATTTCTTCCTCTATCTTGTATGACAACTCTGATAAATCAATATCAAGAGAGGATAGCACTTTAATAGCTAAATTTTGACTTTCTTTAATCATTCCTAGAAGCAAATGCTCAGTCCCTATATAATCATGCCCTAGCCTCATAGCTTCATCTCTACTCAGCGAAATGATCTTTTTTACTTTAGCGGAAAACTTTCTGTTCATGTTGTGTTTTTAATTCATAAGACGGTAATACAACAACTTTTGTAAAATACGTTTCTTTTCTTTAAGGAGTATGTAACAAAAACGTGCCAATGAATAACTTATGCCGTTTTGTCAACTCTTAAACAATAACAAGTGAAACTTTAGCATTCATCAATAACATTATAATAAGTATAACTAATCAGCTGGTATCAATTTTGGCTTATAAAAGCTCTTTTGTCTCAAAAGCACACCATTTGCGTAGTTACTATTAAGTAATATAGTATTCTTTCTTTTATTTTAACTACTAAAGTGGAGCCAAATTGGTATAAAAAAAGTTCTTTCACTACCATTAATTCAACTATTTTTTTAGGACATAGCTCTGCCATGGCTTAAAAAGAAGTTTTATTTGGAAACAAAATAACTTTTTCTTACCTGCCTAATTGGCAGGTAAGCCTCAAAAACGCCCACCTGTGCAGTTACCTTTTATTGTAACTACACAGGTGGAGTCAATTTTGGATAAAATAAATACCAAATTTTTGATCTCAAAAGCACTTTACCGAGTAGTTACAAATAAAGTAAATACTTAGGTGAAGCTTATTTTGGAATAAAAAAGTTTTTTTACCATATTTCAGCTAATTTTTTCTCAATAGCTTTGCTATGCCTTAAAAAATGAGCTGTAACAGGCAAACAATAACAATTTTTCATCTCAAAAGCGCCCACTTGAGTAGTTACAAATAAAAATATATTAATAAAATTAATAATGTGTATTGTAAAAAGAAAGAAATACCTTTGTTAAATAATTAAATTATTAGTCCTCATACATGAAATTAACATTAGATAAGAAAGAAACCCATACAATAGTTGCCTTGGGAGAAGAAAATTTAAACTCAATTGTTGCTCCAGACCTTAAGAGTGAATTTGTCTTTTTAAGGAATGAAGGTGTTCGGAATTTAATTTTTAGTCTGGCAGAAGTCAAATATGTCGATTCTTCTGGCCTTAGTGCCATATTGACAGCCAATAGGCTCTGGAATGGATATGGAGCATTCGTAATTACGGGGATAGATCATCCTGCCGTAAAAAAATTAATCGAAATATCTAAACTGGGTACTATTTTCACCATTATACCTACCATGACAGAAGCTGTGGAATATGTAATGATGGAAAAACTTCAACAAGAACTTACTGACGACTTAGAAGATTAAATAATGCTTCAAGATATTGTAGTGTTAGGAGCTAACTCCGCACTTCCGTTGATAGATAGATTCTCTTCATCTTTTGTACTACGTACTGATAAGAATTTTTTCTTAATTGATGCAGGAGAAGGCTGTCAGATGAAGATGGGTCAATTTAAAGTCAAAAGAAATCGTATTTCACATGTCTTTATTAGCCATCTTCATGGTGACCATGTATTTGGACTTCCTGGACTTATCACCTCATACAATCTCAATGGCAGAAAAGACATTCTTACTATATATGGCCCAATAGGAATTAAAAAATACATTGATATCATTCTAGAAGTTTCTCAATCAAAACTGGGTTTTGAACTTATTATTAATGAGATCGTTGAGCAGAGTTTTCAAAAATTAGTATCTGTTGGTAATATTACCATCCATGCTTTTCCTTTGAAACATAGGATTCCCACTTATGGTTATCTTTTCAAAGAAGAGAATGAGGTATTAAATATACAAAGTGATAAAATAGATGAATATAAGCTCACTGTTGAAGAAATTAAATCAGCTAAAAAAGGAAATAATCTTGAACGGAAAAATGGTATGATACATAATGATGCTATCACTTATGTGAAGGAAAAACCAAAAAGTTTTGCGTATTGTTCCGACACAAGATATGACCCTTCTATAGTAGATTTTATTGAAGGCGTAAATCTCTTATACCATGAAGCTACTTATCTCGATGAACTCAGAGAACAAGCTCATATAAGATTCCACAGCACAGCAAGCCAAGCTGCGGAGATAGCTTTGTCTGCAACAGTTAAAAAATTAGTAATAGGTCATTATTCAAGCAGGTATAAAGATATCGAAGCATTGAGAATTGAAGCATTAAAAACGTTTTCTAATGTTGTTTTAGCAGAAGAAGGAAAGATAATTTCAATTTTATGAA
>JAZGFD010000280.1:0-14856 GCA_036479115.1 Saprospiraceae bacterium
TGCATGTGCCGATAGTGATGGTGATGGCATCAATGATCTAGTGGATATAGATGATGACAATGATGGCATCAGAGATAGTGAGGAGGCACCAGAGTGTTTTTTCAAAATGTCTGATTTTGAAAGTGGTGACAGAAATACATTCCTTACGGTAAGTACGGGATTAACGATGAGTGCCACTTACAATAATACCGAAGAATTATTAGATGATGATAATGGTACAGGAGCAGCCTCATACGCTGTACAATTCAATAATTCACAACCCGCCACGGATGCTTTGGTATATCAATTTGATTTTACAACGCCTATAGAGCTGAGCAGTATTTACATTCAGTATATCAATGGCAATAGCCATTTTATCAATGGGGCAAATATAAAATTACAAGCTAGTAATGATGGTAATTCTTGGACGGATTTAAACACAGGTGCCACCTATAACCAAGTCAATATGAATACTATGGTTCTAGACATAGGAACGATAAGAAACCACCAATTTACAGTTACCAAAAATGCAGGAGGCTACAAGAGTTATCGCTTATTTGGTGTATCGGGTACGATATGGAGTGGTGGCTACTCCAATGAAGTATATTTTGAATTTAATAATTTCCGACCAGAAGATTACCCTAAGACCTCATGTAATGCAGATACCGACGGCGATGGCATCTATAACCACCTGGACCTCGATAGCGATGGCGACGGCTGTAGCGACCTAGCAGAAAGTGGTGCAGGAGCAGTGACCGATTCATTAGTATCGCAAAGTGGGTCATATAATGGAGTAGGGACCAATGGACTGGCAGATCATCTAGAGACAAGTATGGATAGCGATAGTATCAATTATACATTACAGCCATACGTTTACAATGCATCATTGAATGCTTGTTTAGACACAGACGGAGATGGAATAGGAGACTTAGTGGATATAGATGATGACAATGATGGGATTTTGGATGTGGAAGAGTGCCCTAATGTAGAGGTAAGCTTAACTAACGGATCTCTCACAGGTCCATATATAGGTACTGCATGTGCGTTCCGAAATCAGATTCCTTCAGGATGGGCTAATAGTGTCATCACTCCAGAGACATTTAATTTGCCATTGAATGCATGTATGGGATCATGGGTGGCATCACCTGATGGAGGATCATGGATGGTAGCAGGTGGTGGAGATTTCGGAGATGGAGGAGAAGCATTTTCGCAAACTGTAAATGGGTTAATCGCAAACGAACAATATGAAATAAGTTTTTATCAGACTGTAGGTGCAGATAATAGAACGATCGATTTACCTGAGGCTGGTGGATATTGGACTGTTACTTTCGGCAGTGAAGTTAAGAATAGTATACTTGTACCTACTCAATCCACGGCAGTGCCATGGGTAATGGATACACTTACATTTACAGCAACTTCATCTAGTCAGTTGTTACAATTCCAAGGAAGACGTGACGCTTCTTTGACTTCAGGAGTCTCGTATATGGGTATAGATGGTATCAAGATTTCTCAAGTCGTAGATTGTGATTATGATGGAGATGGCATACTAAATCACTTAGATACTGATTCTGACAACGACGGCTGCTCCGATGCCTTCGAAGCAGGTACAACTACAAATGATACAGCAGACTTCCAATTTGCCAACACAGGCACGGGAGCCAATGGTTTTGAGAATACATTAGAAACTGTTGAAGACGGAATATATACAGGGACTTATACCTATGCTGATGCCATAGATAGTCTGGTCAATAACTGCCCACAGCCATGCTCTGATCCTGATAAGTATGCTTATAACTGTGACTTTGATGGAGATGGGATAAATAATGGTTTGGATCTTGACGATGACAATGATGGGGTCTTGGATGTAGATGAAACTGTTATCTGTGATGCTAGTGCCAACCCAATTACCAGCTTAGAGATACCGAACGGAACTGGAACAATAGATGGAAACTATGTACCGTTTCCTGCATTTCCAAGTACGAAAGGTTTTAAAAGAACAACTTCAGGCACCTATGCAGGTTGGACTGTAATAAGTGGAGAAGTAGACTTAATGGCAACGGATAATATATATGGTTGGCAAACTACCGGGGGAATAATGATTGATGGGGGAAGCTCTGATGGTAAAATGCAGGCAATTATAACGACTGTTATTGGACAGGTATATGATTTTATAGTTTATCATGCACTTCATACTGGTAGTGCCTCAACTCAGACTGGCATTATAAATATATCAGATGGCGCCACCATTCTTAGTAGTAAAAATGTAATTAGTACGATTCCTGTATCGAGTTCTAATTGGCATGAAGAAGTCATAACGTTTACGGCTACGTCCACGACAACTAGTATTACTCTAGAGCAAACGTCAAACAACTCTGGCTATGGTTCCGTCTTTTCTGGTATGGGTTTTCGTGAATCATGTATAGATATTGTCGATTCTGACAATGATAATATTGATAACAGTTTCGACCTCGACTCCGACAACGACGGCTGCTCAGATGCCTTCGAGGCAGGTGTATTGGCAACAGCAATTCCCGACACCGTAGCCGGTCCTTATGGAGCCAATGGCTTTGCCGATGCCTTAGAAACAAGTGTCGAAAGTGGGGTTTACACAGGTACTTATACGTATGCCTTAGCGATAGATAGCATAAGTGCTTGTATCAATCCAGAAATCATTGCTATAGCGGATATCTTGGCCATTAGTGAAGATATGATGGCAACTATCCCTATCCTAGCCAACGATACCATCCGAGACAGCGAAATCGACACAGCAAGTATACAAATCTATACCATGCCAACAAGTGGTGGAACAGCTACTGTCAATCCTGATGGGACCATAGCTTATACGCCACCTGCTAATTTTAGTGGTGTGGATACCTTTGAGTATATCGTATGCGATACAACCTCAGCACCGAATACCATTTGTGATACAGCAATGGTGGTACTGACCGTTACACCTGATTATAATGACGATGGCATTCGATTATTATGTGTAGATCCAATAACAGATAAAGTAACGATTAAAAACTTTGGTACAAATACCATTGACCTTTCTAATTATCGCTTATGTTCTAAATTTAGTTATACCCACAATGGTTTAGCCACTGATATGACTGTTTTAGGCGGCTTACTAAATCTAGCCCCTGGAGATAGTGTGGTTTTAAATGGTTTTTCCATCGATGATACAGCAGCAGATCTTGGTCTCTATGCTCCATCAGGCCCATTCTCTGATACCTTAGCCATGCTTGACTTCACACAGTGGGGAAGCAGCGGCAATGGCAGGGAAAGTGTAGCTGTTGCAAAAGGAATATGGAGTACTGATGACTATATGATGGATGGTCCTGAGTATTGTTATTTTGGAAATGGGACTACCGAAAATGGTTTGCCTTTCTGGGATGGTAACGATCCACCACTAGCCATTAACGACATCAACACGACCCAAAAAGACGTACCCGTAGTGGGCAACGTCCTCACCAATGACAACGATCCAGAAGACGGAGAACTTACAGTCACGACCACCCCTATCAATCCTATAAATGGCATGGTGACAATAGATAGCCTAGGCAATTATACATACACCCCAGATCCAGGATTTACAGGAGAAGGCAACTTTATGTATGAAGTATGCGATGATGGCATGCCTATGTTATGCGATACTGCGATGGTCGTGATAGAAGTGATCGATAATACCGATCCAGATAACAATCCACCAATAGGAGTAAATGATAATTTCCTTACGGAGAATGACAATCCGCTTACAGGAGATCTGCTAAGTAATGACAGCGATCCTGATGGCGATAATCTGACGATCACGACCAGCCCGATAGACAGTACTGACAATGGAGAATTAACAATCCATCCAGATGGCACATTTACCTATACACCTGATTCTGGATTTGTAGGAGAAGAAGTATTCATGTATGAGGTATGTGACGACGGTACACCTATGGAGTGCGATACGGTAATGGTTACTATAGAAGTAATGGCAGGAGATGGAGAGAATGACATATACGCTACAGACGATACGAGTATAGGCAAAGAAGGAGAAGATCAGACAGGTAATGTAGTAGATAATGACAATGACCCAGAAGGCGATAATACAACAGTAACGGTACTAGACAGTACAAATAACGGAACACTAGTAGTCAATACGGATGGAAGTTACACCTATACACCAGACCCTAACTTTACAGGTAATGATGCGTTTGTGTACATGGTCTGTGATGATGGCAGCCCTATGGCTTGTGACAGTGCGACGGTATATATTACAGTACTAGAAACACAGCAACCACCACTGGTGATACCTAACCCAATGACTATCCCACAAGATAGTACAGGAGAAGTATGTATGCCGATTTTGGATCTGAATGAAGGAGATACTTTCACGGCTACCTTATGTACAGGCAGTCCGAGTAACGGTACTGGGATTCTGACGGTAACAGGCAATGAGTTGTGTATAGAATATACACCAACCACAGGCTACAGCGGAACAGATGAGATATGTGTAATCGTATGCGATCAGACAGGCTTGTGTGATACCACGATGATACCAGTGACAGTAGTAGCACCGCTACTACCAGTAGTAACACGAGAGCCACCAGTAGTAATCATAACACCGATTACAGTACCACAAGATGACAGTACAGAGGTATGTACAGTGATATTAGACCCTAATGTAGGAGATACATTCACAGCTACCTTGTGCACAGGCAGTCCAGTAAATGGAGTGGCCACATCGATGGTAATGGATAACGAATTATGCATAAAATACAAGCCAGACATGGGTTACAGCGGTAATGATGAGGTGTGTATCATCGTATGTGATCAGACAGGCCTATGTGATACAGTGATGATACCAGTGACGGTAATACCAGAGTTGCAACCTGTAGATAGCATGCAGCCACCAGTGGTAGTAATGCCACCAGTAGTAGTACCAGAAGACAGTACAATAATGGTATGTGGCCCGATAGTAGATGCTAATCCAGATGACACCCATATGGTAACAGTATGTGGAGGTCCAGAGCATGGTACAGCGACATCGGTTGTAGATAATAGTAACAATACATTATGTATAACTTATACGCCAGAAGAGAATTATGCAGGTACAGATAGCATCTGTGTGATCGTATGTGATCAGACTGGGTTATGTGATTCAGCGGTAATAACTATAGTGGTAACAGAAACATTTGATAACAGTAGCCCTATTGCCATTAATGACACTATAGTTGCAGAACAAGAGATAGGAATAATAATACCAGTACAGGTCAACGATATAGATCCAGACGGTGATAAGCTGATAACTTCCTTAATCGATACCAGTACAGCTGGAGGCGGGGTAGTTGTTATGAATGGCGATAGTCTTAATTATACACCACCCTTTGGGTTCTCGGGTATAGATACTATTGTGTATCAAGTATGTGATACCGGCAGCCCAGTTTTATGTGATACCGCTATGGTGATTATCACGGTCAATAGTGCATTTATCTGTGTGAATATTGATGCTAAGGTGTTTTTAGAAGGTGCATTGATTGATAGACAAGGCAATTTAACATATGATGTGGATATGCGTACTGATCTTAATGATTTGAGATTACTGCCTGGTCAGTCATTCTCTGATGGTTTCTTTGGAGATGTAAATTATATTGAATCAGGCCATCCGTTTAATGTACAACCATGGCATTATAATGGTGATGAAGGAGATCTATTTGATAGTGAAAGAGATGTAAATAATGGAGATGCAGATTATCCAGTGTCAGTGGTAGACTGGGTATTGGTATCCGTTCGCAATAGTATTACAGATGAAGCGGTTTCAGAAATGTGTCAGCGTGCAGCGTTGTTGCATAGTGATGGGCATATATCATTTGTAGATGATACATGTTGCCTAATTGACAAAAGAGAATCCTATTATGTAGTTGTAGAACATAGAAACCATTTAATGGTAATGTCTGATACCTTATTGTCAGTTGTGGATAGCACGATGACTTATGATTTTACTGCTCAAGAGTCATTCAGGTTTATAGATCCTAATTTTGGAACAGTAGTAGGTAGAGGTCAGAAGGAAGTAGCATCGGGAGTGTGGGCTATGTTTGCAGGCAATGGCGAGCAAAAACTAAATCAGAATGATACCGATCTGAACGTAGATGATGAAGTGATATGGGTTGACGATAATGGCAATATTGCCTCATACAAAGTTTCTGACTTTAATCTCAATGGCGATATCAATTTCAATGATAGAATAGTATGGGAAATAAATAATGGAAAATTCAGCAGTGTGCCAAGAAGTAAGAATCAGTGATATAGCCGAGGGAGACTCTTTCAGATAGTCTTCCTTATTGAGCGTATTGAAATAGAGAGTATCATAGTTAAATTTTGCGATGCTCTGAAAATTTCAACCTTTTTAAACGACGACTATAAGAGTTTCATGATGTTAATTTCTCGCATTGCGTACACATTTGAGTGTTTTTTTTGTAAAAATGAAGTAAATGAACACTACAACGATTAGGGCGTATCATAAAAAGGCTGAAGGCCTTTAAGCTGAATAGCCAAGGGAAACGCCCTTGGTTTAGTTACGATTGTTGTGATTTGGCGACATTTTTGACTAAAAATGATGACAAATCTTTTTGGTTACACAAGATATTGAATACTTACGAATCACCCTCTAATTGCGAGCCTAGCCAAGGGAGCCTCTTTCCGTGAGTCTTCCTCATTCAGCATGGACAAGAAGGAAGAAGTTCTAAATGAAATGCAATCTTCACCCCAGTAAAAAGAGAAATATTCCCCTAAGGAATCACCCTTTAGGAAAGGAAAGGAAAGGAAAAGCCCCAAAACATTGTTTTGGGGCTCTTCTTTTCATCAATTTTATATTGATCTCTATTCTGCTTTTGGTTTAGCCGAATAATTTAATTTAAGTTGACCAGATTTTCTAAGTGCAGTTTTGATATCACTTACTACACCCATTGTTACATCACCATCTATTTTCAAGGAGCTAGTAATACCACCTCTTTGATTTTCAGGTACCTGCTGTCTATGCTTCTCAAGAAAAAGTGGTATATCACTTAGATCAGCAAATTTATCAGCCAATTGCATCCTAGGCTTTGTACCAGCCATTTTTTGATACTTTAGTTTTGGTTTGCCAATATAAATATTATTCACCAATGATTTTTTCTCCAGCTTTGTAAGCTCTGTAGCATTTGGTGTCACAACATCCAGTTTTAACTCTGCATCTCTTAATACGGTTACTACCATAAAGAAGAAAAGCAACATAAAAATAATATCAGGCAATGAAGCTGTAGATATTTCTGGTTGAGCTTTACTTCGCTTTTTTTCAAATTTTGACATAATCTACCTTTTTATGTTATTCTTCACCGAATGCTGTAGGCTCCGCTTCAGAAATAATTAATGGAATTGCATCTCGAATGGCTTTAGCTTGCTCTCTAGTAAGAAATTGATATTCTTTACCATGTTTTTTCAATGCCTCTTCATTTCTTAGCTCATTATATGCTGCCATCACTTCATTATAAACCTCCAGATAAGTAGCATATTTAGTGCCTCTATCATGTTTCATGGACACTATCGCCTTAGTAGGATTTTCTGACATGTCAGACCTCCTTTCAGGATTAATGATAAATATCTTCGTATTCTCTCTGAGGTTTCGGAGTTCTGTAGGCTCACCTCTCACTAAGAGCTTATTATCAGCATTTACTAATATTGAATATACATTCCTTTCATTTAGCTTAGCAATGTCTGGCTCATCCTCTGACCAAGGTGGCAATTTTACCAAAACTCCTTTATCAGAAGCTATCGTCGTTGTTACTAAGAAGAATATTAAGAGTAAAAAAGCAATGTCGGCCATTGACCCTGCATTTATCTCATTTGATAATCGATCTTTACTACTTTTCTTTGCCATTACTTAAACATATTCCAGATTTCCAAAATAATCATCGCTGCTGCCGCAACTACTGCCATTAATATGGTAGTCCACAAACTACCTGTGATAAACTTACTTATACCAGAACTTATATCAAATTGTTGCAATACATGTGAAATTGGTCCCGTAAGATCATCTGATGCTGAACTATAAAATCCAAAAAAGATCGCACCAATAGCAAGTAGAGATATTATTCCTGTTAAAGATCCCTTGATATTGGTTAGCATTTGATATAACCCAAAAAGCAATGCCAATACAGCAGCAATTAATGCAAGTGCCATAGTCAGTTGAAGCCCTATATCAAAAAAGCTAAATGATTGATTGGGATCGTTTTTTAAAACTTGATTTAGATCAGTGCCCATATTGTATCCTGCGCTACTTAGGCCTCCTATTACTGATCCGAGGAAAATGACTACCACTATTACTCCAAGTAATATAGCAAACATCTGGCCTCGTTTAGCCAATAAACTATACATAGTCGAATAGATTTAAAAGAGTTAATAAATTATTTAAAAACCTTGTTTCTAGCCATAACATCTACTAGAGCTATGGAAGCATCTTCCATTTTATTGACAATGCTGTCTATTTTAGAGATTATGTAATTGTAAAAAATTTGAAGTACAATGGCCACAAAAAGACCAAATACTGTAGTAAGTAAGGCGATTTTAATGCCTCCTGCTACCACTGATGGAGATAAATCTCCTACTGCTTCGATTCTATCAAAGGCTTCGATCATACCAAGTACCGTACCCATAAATCCGAGCATCGGTGCAATGGCAATAAATAATGATATCCAAACAAGTCCTTTTTCTAAAAGCCCCATTTGTACTGATCCGTAAGATACTATAGCTTTTTCTACAGCCTCGGGGCCAGATGACGAACTTCTAAGGCCTTCATAAATAATACTGGCTGTTGGGCCTGGTGTAGCTTTTGCAAGATCCATAGCTCCAGATACATCCCCAGAAGCAAGATGTTCTTCAATATTTCCTAAAAGCTTGTCAGTATTAACTGTAGCTATGTTAAGAGTAATAATCCTTTCAATACAAAATGCAAGTCCTAGTATTAAACATATCAATACTAAACTCATGAAGGTCCACCCTCCCTGTATAAAGTATTGTTTAATAGCTTGAAATCCACTTGCTGATGTTTCAGCATCTTGAGCAAATACGTCTAAAGCTCCTAATGTCGAAGCAACTGTAAACACAACTGCCAAAGCAATAATTTTACGCATGGTTTAAAATTTTATTTCTAAATTGATTTAACTAATTATTTCTTATCGGGCTAAAAATAGAAACTTTCTCAAAACATCAAGTAAAGAGGCAATCTTTTTTTTAAGATTAAATTTCTTTAAGCTTTTTCATATGAAAGATGCTTTAAATGTGAAAGGTGGTGTGCAAGAAAAAAAATTGGCCTTATCCGAGAGGACAAGACCAATGAATCAAATAACCCAAACCTTATTCTTAAGTAATTAATTTACTTGAGACAAATTTACTCTATTCTAGAGTATACTTCCAAATATATACGACAATATAATTTAATTATTTCCTAATATTAATGGAAGCCCTTCATCACCACTCCCGATTATTACAATTTTCGAATTTGGAGACTTTGCTAAATCAAGTGTGGCTTCTATTCCTTTGTCTCTTAATATCTTATCAGTAAGACTTGCATTTAATATTCTATTGGCATCTGCTTTGGCCTGAGCTTCTATAATTTTACGCTCGGCTTCTTTTCTTTCTTTCTCAAGCCTGTACTTATATTGTAGTGATTGCTGTTCTGTCTCAAGTTTCATTTCTATAGCTTCTTTTAATTTATCAGGAAGTTGTACAGATCTTATGAGAATGGCATCAATATCAATAAATTTTGGTGAGCAGGCATTTTTTGACTGTTCAAAAATTTCATCTTGGATAGCTTCACGCTTAGTCGAATACAATTCTTCGGGTAGGTATTCTCCTATCACCTGTCTGGTTGCTGACCTGATTTCGGGTTTTATTATACGATCTGCATAATCTTTTCCGATTTCATCATGCAAGTCACCAATCTTATCTGGCTGTGTTTTATATCTGTAAGACAAGTCTATATTAATAGATAGACCATTTTTTGACAAAACATCCATCGCTTCATTGGCTTCCTGTATTCTTACATCATAGACAATCATATCATTCCAAGGCATAACTACGTGAAAGCCTTGTCCATAAATTTTGTCTTTATCTATACCCCCTTGAAATCTTTTAAATTTTACCCCTTTGTAGCCAGGGTCTATAGTAATGAAAGTAGTACTTGTAAGTAATGAGAATAACATTATACCCAATATTGCAAAAGTCACATATCGCAATATTTTTCCCTGATTTATAGGAATGGGATTCTTCGGATTAAAATTTGTCATGTGTTTTATTTTTTTTTGATATTAAACATTTTTTTGAAATTGAAGTACTTATATGGTAATTTCTTCAGCCAAAAGAGCTCCTGATGATCTCAACTTATTAAAATTCATTTTAATGCACTTTATAATGTAATAGTAACATTTTACCATAGTCTATCAAAGATATTATACACTGAAATACGCATTGTAAACTTATTTCAGTAGCAAAAGGATTATTCAGCCACTTTTTGTTAAACAATTTTTTTTGACAAATGATTCGATGTAATGAATTCTTTTATCGCAGAATGAATAGCATTGGTAGAAATTTGAGTCATACAATCAAAGTGATTTATTGGACAAGAACTTCTACCACTCTTAGAGCATGGTCTGCATGAGATCTCGTTATTTTCAATGAATATGTTCTTTCCACCTCCATTTCCAAAGAAAGGATAAAAGCCAAATTCAGGTACAGTTCCGCCCCACACTGAAATAATTTTCTTTTGCAAGGCAGCGGCTACGTGCATCATGGCCGTATCTGTAGTGATCACAATTTTACATTGTTGTAGCACAGAAGCTGACTGTGGTAAAGTTAATTTACCACAATGATTGGTGACATTAGGGAACGAATTGAGATAAGCGGTGGACGTTTGTTCCACATCTCCGCCTATAATATGAAAATGTACATCAGGCCATTTATTTACTATTGTAGAAGAAATATGAGGAGGCATTGTTTTTGTAAAATGTTGGGCTCCTGGCACCAAAGCGATATGTATTGCTCCTTTCTTTATATGAATAGGGCATTCATATTCTTTTTTTATTAAAAAATCTAATCCTTTTCCATCATCAACTATTCCTAAGGTAGCCAAAGTATCTAAAAACCTCATAACCACATGTCTATCAAAATCTATTCCTTTTTTTACCACAGTGCGCATCCATCTCTTTATCCTCAATTTGTCAAATTGATGCACTTTTTTGAATAAAAAGAACCTGATACTATATGATCTTATATTATTATGAAGATCAAATACAACATTATATTTTCTCCCTCTAATATGTTTACTTATAGTGAAAAGATTTTTATCCAATGTATAGATATGTGCGATATATGGATTATCAGCTAAAACATTGGCAAATCGGTCTTGAGTTAAAAAATGTACCTCGTAAGCACCTTGTATGGCCAGACACCTGATAACTGGAGTAGTAAGAATAATATCACCTATAGAGCTGAATCTTATTACAAGGGCTTTTTTTATAAAAATTGTAGATGAATCCATTTTGTAAATGACTTCTATATCGTATCGCTTTTAAAAATAAAATATTACATGACTGGATTCTTGCCATTGATATGAGTGGAGAGGTAATTATAATAATCCAGTAGCTGAGGCGAAGGATCATGTTGACCACCCCACTTGATGTGATGTTGTTTTTTCTTGAATGTAAATTTAATAAAATAGGTCATGTTGCCAGGTTCATCCATTGACTCCTCACCTATGTTATCTGTTTTTATACGCTCAAATATTGACTTAACTATATCATCTTTAAGCTGGTGTACCATTGTACTTTCCCCTCTTAGTTTTGATCTGTAAAATACTTGGCCTGTATTATGAATAGTATATTCATCATAGCTCCCTACGAATCCCCCAAAGGAACCAAAAAGAATGGGTCCATCTATATCTTTTTTCCATTTTTTAGACCCAACACAGCCATAAGCAAAGAAAACAGTCAGGGATATAATCAAAAATGAAACAACACTTATATGCTTAAGAGAGAATAAAGGAGAATTGATTGTTACCATTATATTTTTTTCTAAAAATAGACTTTTTCCATAGGATGAGGGACTCCGAAACTAAAATGTAGCCTACTAATGAGAAGAAGATCAGAAATACACAATTGTTGGCCAATAGTAAATCGTATCAATTCCTATATAAAAGCATAAAAATGAAGTAAAAAAGGATATATATTTGCACTCCGAAAAAAAATGAGGCGTGGTAGCTCAGCCGGTTAGAGCGCAGGATTCATAATCCTGAGGTCGGGAGTTCAAGTCTCCCTCACGCTACTCGAATAAAAGCCTGTAAATCAATGATTTATGGGCTTTTTTAGTAAGTAAATATTGTAAATGTCAAAGAAAGGTTGAAGGCCTTTAAGCTGAGTAGTGAAGGGCAACGCCCTAGGTTATTATCAATTTAGAAATTTTAACAAAGAAAAACTCCGATTCGTTTGGCTATATTCGATTTTGTTATTGAACTTTGGGTTTTTTGTAAATCACCTTTTCAAGAACTTATAACCATTAATTTAATCTATGCTCGAATCTTGGTTTTCAACTTTTCGCAAAAACACCATCGGCACTGATCAATGCTTTCAAACGCCTTATGGCGAACAAAAAATAATATATGCTGACTGGACTGCCAGTGGGCGATTGTATGGGCCTATTGAAAATTTACTTAGAAACGAAATAGCACCTTTTGTTGGAAATACCCATACAGAAGCAACAGTGACAGGATCATTAATGACCCAAGCGTACCATCAAGCTATGGATATAATAAAAGATCATGTTGGGGCTAATTCACAAGATGTCATCATAGCATCAAATTCTGGAATGACAGGTGTGGTCAATAAATTTCAAAGGATTCTTGGGCTAAAAATTCATGAAAAATTTAAAGACAGGCTCCATATCAATGAGGAAGACAAGCCTATAGTATTCTGTACTCACATGGAGCACCATTCTAATCAAACCACATGGTTAGAAACTATTGCAGATTTAGAGGTAATTAAGCCAACCGATGATGGGTCAGTTGATTTGAATCATCTAAGAGATCTTCTTAAAAAATACAAAAATCGTAAAACAAAGATTGCGGCTGTGACGGCATGTTCTAATGTTACAGGAGTTTTTACACCTTATGAAAAAATAGCTTCAATCATTCATAGATCAGGTGGGCTTTGTTTTGTTGATTTTGCTTGTTGTGCACCTTATACCCATATTGATATGCACCCGGATAATGAAGGAGCACATTTGGATGCCATCTATTTTTCACCTCATAAATTTTTAGGAGGACCTGGCTCTTCTGGGGTTTTAATATTTAATTCCAAATTATATAAAAACAAAATTCCTGACAATCCTGGTGGAGGTACAGTAGCTTGGACTAACCCATGGGGAGGACACAAGTATTTAGAAGAAATCGAAGCTCGTGAAGATGGAGGAACACCTGGGTTTTTACAGACTATTAAAGCTGGCCTTGCTGTGAAACTCAAAGAAAAAATGGGAATAGATAAAATGATAGCGAGAGAAAAAGAGGTTATGGCTGTGATTTGGCCGCGACTGAGTGCTCTTTCTAATTTACACATACTGGCAGCTAATCATAAAAACAGGCTTGGAATAGTATCTTTTTATATAGAAAACCTTCATTACAATCTCGCTGTCAAAATTCTCAACGACAGATTTGGCATTCAGGTGAGAGGAGGCTGTTCTTGTGCAGGCACATATGGCCACTATCTGCTCAATGTAGTACCCCAATATTCTAAATCCATAACAGATCATATTGATGAGGGTAATCTGTCCTTTAAGCCAGGATGGATCAGAATGTCTATTCATCCCATTATGTCTGACCAAGAAATACATTTCTTAGTTGAGGCTATAGAAGACCTTTGCCAAAATCACCAAAAGTGGGCTAAAGCATATTGTTATTCTAATAAAACTAATGAGTATGTCTTCAAGGGGCCAGATGATTTTGGTAAAACAAAAGTGTTTGAATGGTTTGAAGATAGCTTGGTCTAAATAGTGTCTGACAGAAAACTACCCATTTTGTAGAATTTTACTTATTTTTTATTTTCTCTGAAGGTAATATCACACGAGAAGCCATGAATGAGCGAAAAAATGACTCTTAGTAGAATGTTGAATTTAAGTTTTTCGACCTTTATATTTTTTAGTGATTTCGATGCATATTTAAGTTTAAAACAGAACATTTGTTCGAGCAAAATCAATATAAGAGCTTATACCCAACCCACTTAATCAAATCTATCTCTAGATCGCCTATTCGTTCCTTCTTATCAACGATGGATGGTCTTTGGTCAATGTCCACTCTTCCTACGATAAGCCCTCTATTATCCTTGCTGTGGCTTCTTCTGCGATATCTTTTCCCTTTGTTACGTAAATGTTTGTAGAGCTATCTACCTGCTTTCTTGTCCTCCCAAATGAATTGATAAATCCTTTCATGACTAACACATTGTGTGTTCTCTAATTTGGCTCTTCCCACGATTTGTTCTGGGCTATAATCTTCGGATACTTTTTTTACGCACATACTCTTGTATTTCATGGGTAAAGCGAATTTTCTTTTTTTTTATAACGAGATTGAGCCTTATTATGAGCTAATTCAGCCTTGTATTGACCACTCTACTAACAACTGATTTATCTTTGCTAATATAATCTCCTATCCCTGAAAGGGACATACCATGTGAAAGGCACGATTCAATTTGGTATCTTTTGAACCTGCACTTTGTTAAAAATACTCGCCGTAGCTACTGCTATGACTGCGTTTTTTGCCTCGTTCAGGATCAAAATATGCGCAAAGCCACCCCCCCCCCCATTTGTTACTTG
>JAZGFD010000281.1:0-3966 GCA_036479115.1 Saprospiraceae bacterium
GGAGAAAATGGATAAATTGCTTCAGCCACATAAAGGCAGAAAATCTAAACTGGCATTTATTAATGACGGAGCCATTTGGATAGAAAATTGGGTCAATACCAAGTATCCCCAAGCGGTACACAATCTGGATTTTTTTTTTGCAATAAAACATATAGCAGACTATTTAGAAATTCAATATGTCTCTGAAGAAAAATAAAACATGGTTGAATATTGGGGGCACCTGTTAAAACATGAAGGCCCTAAAACTTTAAAAGAACATCTCCAAAAAGAGAAAACCACAAATGAAAAAAAAAGGCGGCTAAGAAGATATTAGAGAGATATTTAAAAGACAACGAGTACAGAATGCAATATCCTACATATATCTTACAAGACTATATGATTGGATCGGGAGCAATCGAAACTGCCCATAAAACCGTCATACAAAGAAGAATGAAATTATCAGGACAAAGATGGTCACTGAAAGGAGCTAAAAACATGTTTAATTTAAGATGTGTAGCATTGAGCGGTCATTGGGATTGGGTAGAACAACATTGTAGAAAAGCCGCCGCTTAGCAAAGAAATGAAATGCACCCCATTCTGAGTTACTTCGGATAAAAGGATAAGATCACTAAAAGGATAAAAGGATAAAAGGATAAGATCACTAAAAATTTATACAGAGCTTGTCAAAGTGAACATTTTAGATTTTTTATGTTTTCTGAGTAGGCTCAATTATAAAAACATCAAAGTATTAATCATTCAGTTTATCAGTAACTTCTTCTTCAAATCATCAAATTTTACTTTTCCAGCATATCCCTTTTTAATTTGAAATCTAGAAAAATCTTCATTGGCTTGAAGCCCGAAGCCAAAAGTAGTATCACCAGAGATTTGAATTAATCGAATGAGTTTATTGGTTTGAATTGTTCTGTAGCGCTGATCCCACAAAAGGTGAGATGTTTCTAATTTATCTCCTCTCTCACTTTTTATAAGTACATCTCCTTTGAGAGTGGTCAGCCCATTTTCATCTACAAGTGCATAATTAGCTGAAATGGTGGACTCTCCTTTTTTGTTTTTATTATGAAAAACAATATCCAAACCTTGTGGATACACTTGAGAAGAACTCCTATGATGATGATAAATGAGCATTTTGGGACTTTTTACTTCGTATACGAGACCTGTAGAATCTACTCTTGATAAATGGACACTATCCACGATTTCTATATTGGGATCAACATTCTCATAGTCATTTTCAAAAATCACAGTAGATTTTTTACATTGAGTAAAAAAAATCATAAGTGTAAAACTCATAAGTATATCTAATCGTCTTCTCATTTCACTTGATTACTGTCACGTCGCCATAATATGTGAATGTCACTTTATTAATAAATGTGATCCGAGCCATCCAGATGTATACTCCTGGGTTTACCGCCTTGCCTTTGAAAGTACCGTCCCATCCTTGAAAGGGACCTGCCACGAAGGGGACATTTGACACACTGTACATTTCAGACCCCCATCTATCATATACCCTATATTCTTTTACTGTTTTCGCCGCTATATTCCCTGTGATCCATAAAAATGAGTTAACGTTATTCATTGCCGAAAGACTAATAATATTTGGTGATTTTATAGGTATAATCAGTCGCGTGGACAATGTCACATGATCTGTAGCTGTACATCCATCTTGGTCAGTAATAGTAAGAATATAGGTAGTAGAGCCAGGAGGAGTAGCTATAGGATTAGGGCAATCAGTACATGACAATCCTTCAGCAGGGCTCCATGCATAAATGACCATCCTATCTGAAGGATCAAATTCTGAATCCAATTGTAGTGAATGCCCTAAATCTAAACTATCATCATCCGTTACATTTACAATAAAAGGAGGAGGTTGGGTGAGTGTAATATCTTGAGATATTGTACACCCTTTTCTATCCTGAATTGTCAAAGTATAGTCTCCTGATGCAAGGCCATTATAAAGTGGCGAAGGTTGAAACCCATCACCATTCAAATCATATAAATATTCAGGCAATCCTCCTGTACCAACTGCTTCAATAGAGCCTTCCGGCACATCAGCACATATTAAGGCAAAGTTCTGATTGTCAAGACCTAAAGTAGAATTATCCGCGCAACATGCCGCCACTTCGAACTCCAAAATTTCCGTTTTGGTGCATCCCCTTGATGACTCTACAATAAGAGCCACACGCTTAGTGCCAAACGATTGGTATAGTATATTATGCGGGCCTGGCTCGTTAGCAAATATTGGTGAAGCTCCTTCTCCAAAATTCCATGAATAATCTGTAATCATATCTGTATTGTCAAGACTTTGGTCAGTAAAAATTATAGTCTTATCACAATCAAAACCATCATTGGCAATAATTTCAAATAGTGGCGTTGGGCCAAGAAATTCTCCTGTACCTCCAAACTCAATATTGAAGCCAAAGCCAGATTCTGAAAAATTATTTACAACAAGAGCATAGCTTTCTCCAGCTAACATTTGCAAGGGAGCTAAGAAGTTATTATCACCTATGCTACACCCTTGCGTCTCTCCAACATCCACCTCCCCTTCTCTTAATCCTGTGGCTCCAAAACACGGTTCATTTTGGCTAAAAGGCTGTCCTTGAGATTCTCCTGAGGCCATGCATCTGACAAGCTCTTTATTTGCACAATCAGACAAACCATCGGGCAGCCTATAAAGAGCAAAATCTAGATCCTCTTCTGGATCATTAACATTATTGGGAAATATTGTAAATGTAAGGGAACCACTGTTCTCAGATGTCCACGTAAACCATGCTGAGGCATGTTCTTGCATAATACAAGATCCTGTTACTTCATTTGTTTCACTTCCCACGCCTTGTAAATTTTCTATGAAAAATGATGACTTATCACATAAAACTACCGCGGAGGAGCAGTCAGACTCTGGAGACGCAATTGGATTGAACTGATTAAGGCATAGTTGGAATGATCCAGAACTGGCCACTGAGCTTCCAATTCTAATATAATATACGCGCCCAATAACCAAATCAATCAATGTCCTCTCTAAAATATCAGGCACACCATTTGAGACATTTGAACAAACAATTTCTTGTAGATTACTGCAATTGCCTTGATATATGGCCAATGCACTATTATCTATAGTCTCTGTAGTAGACGGAGCTGCTCCGAAGAGTTGAATAAAAACTCCAGGCTGAGAAGGAGAAAAACTGTACCACACGTCCGATTCATGATCATCGATCCTCCAGCAAGAAGCATCAAAAGAAAGAGATGCTTGTGCTCCTACATTAGTAAATGAAGAAGAAGGACTACAAAAATCAGTCACATTTGGAATAAATAAAGCGCTTACACAGTCATCATTATTTACTTGTGCCTTCATCACACTAGTAAAAAGAAGAATAAAAGGAATTAAGTATAAATTTTTGAATGAATACATTTTGAATAAATATGAATACAAATATGCCCACTTATAGTGCATATATTCTTATAATTATGATTCCCTTAAAATTTTCATGCCTGAATATCCCTTTCACAACGTTTACATTACTTTATATTTTGGCATGCTGCCAAAACTACTCTAGTGACAGCTATTCAGAGCCATCACCTTTAAAAGTCCTCATAAAAATGAAGTTGATCTAAGACATGAGATTTCCATTAACCCAATGGGGTATTAAATTTACGAGCCTTGAAATGTGCATTCAATAATTTTTAGATGGATCCCAGGCAAAATTGTCGTAGGTACTATTACTTATCACAGGTTTTTATTCCGTATCGGTAGTTGAGTTTTGATTTTTCTGGTGATGGGAATAACTCCAGGGGCACTAAAAATAAAGTTGCCCACAATTTTTTCCACATACTTTTCAAGGTTTTCCACCCACCCATGATTTTGTTTTTGCACAAAACAAATAACTGTTCAATTAAGTGAGCAATCTGCATACACATATAGTAATTGCGAATGCCAGTAAAGCTTTTGCGTACATATTTATGGTGCAAATTCATGTC
>JAZGFD010000282.1:0-10423 GCA_036479115.1 Saprospiraceae bacterium
TTCTTTTGGCGATCTTTATATTTTTTTTTAATTAGCTGATACTCAGGCATCACCGAATCTCAATAAATGTAAATCTCATCCAAAACAACTCATTTTGTGAAAAATGTCTGTTTCCGGAGTGGACTCATAAATCTTTCTGGTCACATATGATATTGAGTAATTACTTTTGAGATTCGGTGATGCATGATTATCAATTAAGAAATTTTTATTTCAATAGCGCCCACCTAAGTAGTTACTCTATTAGGTTAAAGTTGACATGCTTAACATTTAATAGAAGCTTGATCTTTATTCAATCTTTAAATAGATGCACTGTGTTTTCTGTTTGTCGTTTGTTCTCTTTGATTAATGCACGATATAGGTTCCTTTAGAAAATGCAGATGAGAAAAAAGAGTCATGGATCCATTTTTGGGATATCTTTCATTGACATAACCTCATAATTTATCTATTATAGCTTGACACAGCACTAGTGGTTCTTTTACATGGCAGAGACATTAGCATTGAGTAGATAAAAATATATGAAAAACGATGAAATAAAAATATTCATCTCTGGCAGAGAGTCTATCTGTGATGAATGCCACGAGAATCTGGGAAAAGGAGCTTGGATTTATCTTGCAGGAGATCAAGGGGCACTGTGTCTTTCTTGTGCGGACTTGGATCATCTTATTTTTCTTCCCTCTGGTGATGCTACGTTGACAAGACGTTCAAAAAAATATTCGACATTATGGGCTGTTGTCCTCATGTGGCGTAGAAGACGAAAACGATATGAACGTCAGGGCCTATTGGTTGAAGAAGAGGCTGTACAAAAGGCAGAAGTAGAATGTCTTGGAGATAGTGAAATCAGAGCACGTAGACGAGAAAGAGCAGCTGTCATAAGAGATGAATTAGACAAGGAATATGTGAAGCTTTTTACAGTAAGGATAAAAGAATTATTTTCCAATATTCCGAAAGGAAGAGAACGTGTAATTGCTGAACATGCCTGTCAAAAATACAGTGGCAGAGTGGGCAGATCTGCCTCTTCCAAGACATTTGACAAACATGCTATTAACTTAGCCGTTATCGCTCACATTCGTCATCGTGAGACCTCTTATGATAAACTGTTGTCAAATGGGTACAATAAAAACGATGCAAGAAATAAGGTGCATCAGCTAGTAGAAGAAGTATTGGAAAGATGGAAATCTTAGAGCTAATATTGTTTATGGTGAGATGATACAAGAAAATTTTGGATCGAAGTTGTAATGATCACAGCTATCATAAAAGGAAGATAATGTGGAAGGTTTGACCCGAAAATAATTTTTTTTATCGAAAGATTTGATTCCCCCTAATTTGCATCAATCACTCACAAATTTTGAATTCGCTATCACATGCTCTAGTACAATGTTTTTTTCTATTTCTAAATTTTAAGAATCAATTTACCATGTGTCGTTGGCAAAGTATCGCGATTAATGTCACTACTGAGCTGGGCCTACTTTTAGTTAAAAAAAAGTTCTTTGCCCATTGTCTCACGGCTATTATCCCTCTAAGTACTCACATTGACACTAATAACCTAATATCACTGCAATTAGAGTTCAAATGAGTCTTGTGTCTAATCAAAAAATATCTTTTTTACCTCCTTGTTTGACAGACTGGATTCAAAAGCATCCACCTGAGTTACCCAAAAGTTATTTTTCTACAGTATCAACTTTTGATAAAAAGAAAATTAAAACAATTGCAAATAAAAAGGAAAATAGACAATACCAAATCATAGGATCAGAATAATCAGAGTATAAAGATGGCATCATAATTTGTTCTGAAATAATTTTCAAATCATCTAATGGTAAGTTTTTTACTTCTCGCCAACTTGTAAATTCTCCTGTATTTTTATTCAACACAACAGATGGTATTCTCCACGGCCATAATTTATTAAGGCTTCCTAAAAGCACTCCTATCATCAGAGCCATAGTAGAATGGAAATATTTTTTAAATGTAAAAGACAGAACTCTTGAAAAAGTAAAAAGGCCAATGAGGCAGCCTAGTGCGAAAGCCAAAACTATGTACAAATCTTCTATAATATTGATGCCACTGAGTATGTTTTTTACTGCTTTTATGACAGTACTGTACATACCTAAAAGTAATAGGATAAAGCTACCGGACAAGCCAGGAAGCATGAGGGCGGAAATGGCTATCATACCACATAGAGCAATAAAAAACAAATTGTTATTACCACTGCTGGGGCTAATAAGAGTAATGCCAAAAGAGATAATCGTACCCAATATAAAAATAATCACACGTGCTCCATCCCAAGATACATCTTTGCTTAAAATTATTGCAGATGCCAATACCAATCCAAAGAAAAACGACCAGAGTAAAAGTGGGTAAGTCTCAAGCAGATAGCTGATTCCAAAAACACCTAATGCTATACCTATAACCATTCCAGCAATGAGAATTAGGAA
Source organism: Saprospiraceae bacterium (assembly GCA_036479115.1). Lineage (GTDB taxonomy): Bacteria > Bacteroidota > Bacteroidia > Chitinophagales > Saprospiraceae > UBA7328. The sequence continues at coordinate 2,430 of JAZGFD010000282.1, forward strand.
AAATTTACCATTCACGGCTCTGAAAAAATCACCAAATCTGCCCTTAAATAACAAGGTGATGTTATTGGGTGAAATAGATTTTATGGTATTTAATAGTTCGTTATAAATCCTAAATATGAATGCAATAGTTCCTCCTGATACACCAGGTATTGTTTCCGCGATTCCCATTGCCAATCCTATCAAACTGACTTTTATTCCTTTGTTTATATTCATCTGTTGTGTATTCTGGGTCTAAGATTTGTACTATCTAAAGGATTAGGAGCAGGCTCTTCTTGAAAAACTATTTTAGTCGGAGTCAATGTAGGACTGCCTGCATCAACCCACGCTGTATACCAACTCGAACCAATAGCAGTAATAGCATCTCTCATTCTCTCTTCTACCATACCATTCAAAGCAGTTTGATAAGCTTCTGCATAAGCTTTACATTCAGTTCTCTTAGTCACACCTAATCTTTCATTAAAGCAATACTGATTGTCTTTAGGAAATTTATCTCTAAGTTCTATTTCCAATGTTAAAACATCATCAACATAGTCGTGGCTTTTCAAAACAATGTTCCAGAAATAATCACTTTTATTTTCTATATATTCAGCTGGTTCAACCCAAAAGTCATAGTCACTAATTGCAAAAAGCTCAGGTATCCTTGTTTCCCAAAAAGCATGTATGCCATCTTGACCTGTTAATTGTCCATTATAATTTTCCGTGGTATGCAGGGGCACGTGAGCATCTCCAATATAATGTCCCATCTCACCTGCTATCCTTATGATATTAGGAATATTTTTACTCAAGAATGCCCATTTGAGCCTATTTTGATATTCTAAAAGATGATATGGCAGAATACCAAATTCATCTAAATGATTGATAAAATGAAGGTTAGTAAAATTTTTTAATGTTGAAAATTTCGAAAGGTCAATATGTTCATCTATTTCCTCTTCAGTCAGAGATACATCAAGGCTATTGTCACTATATCTAATGCTTTTGTGAAATAGGATAAGCAAAGAATCTTTTAAACCCTTATTAAGTAGTGTCAGATTTTCCTTGATAAATAGTGTGTCATGACTAAAATCCGAAGTGAAATACACATCAGAAAAATGCCAAACAGCATCATTATACTTTCTGGATACATTGCTAAATGGTGGTGCCCCCAAATGATCCAAATCTATATAATGACGTGCAGCTTCATGACGAGAAGAGTATCTGCGCTGATCAGGAGCGATAGCGAAATGACGGAGTTCTTCAAGATTCAATTTGAATGTTGGGATAAGATCAATTGGTAAAAGATATATTGCTTTTTGATTAATCAATCTATGTACGTAAAAGCCCCAGATATCACTAACCTTAAAATTCATTAACCCAATAATGGCAAAGGCTAAAATAAAGGTAACTACAATCTTTTTAGCCATACTTTCGTTTGAGGTAAAATGAATATCCAAAATATAAAAATAACAAAGGGAACATAGGAACAATTAAATTAAAATATACCCAAAAAATTCCATCATCTCTCACTTTCTTTTTATCCAAAGAGGCCATCTTATATTCTGATCTTTCATCTGGCAGTAAAAATTGCTCCCCATTGATTAAATATTCTAATGCATTATTTAAAAAGACTTCGTTATCATTAAATACAGCTCGTTCCCATTTATTATATCCTAATGGTAGAAGCCTTCCATTGCGATCAGCGCCAGGCATGATCATATCTTGATCTGTAATAATAATTTGAGAAGACGCTATACTACATTTTTCTTTATAGTTAATTCCTTTGCCTTTTAGTTCTTTTATTTGAATTTCACTATATCTATTTTTATAATAAGAATCAAATTTACCTTGTATAAGCACAGCCGTCATTATTTCTTTATCACTAAAGGATTCTACGTTTGGACTTTTTCTTAAAAACTCAAATGAAAATATATTCGGATATTTTATTCTTTTTGAATATTCCGACGTGGTTACCAAAGGCTTTTTTACTATTGTAGCAGTTGTAAATATTGTATCAATAATAGTAGGATACAACATATTAATTTCCCCCAATCCTGATGAAATTACATGCTCCTTTACTCCTTCTGATACAGGATGGAAAGGGTAATTAAATAATTCTGTTTGTGCCCTTCCTCCTTGTTGACCTATAACTTGAGGAATTCTACTACTTCTCAAATCCGATGCCCACTCTCCTGTAAGTTTTACCCCATTGTGAAACAACAAATCTGCTACTTCTAATGCTTGATAAAAGGGTACAAATTCAGAATGGGTATCAATACTATCTAAGGTGATATTGTACTCCTCAATTAACCATAAAATTTTACCCCCCGACATTATGTACTGATCTATCCTCAATAGGTCTTCTTTAGAAATATCCATGTTTTGTGAGACAGGGATTACAGCGACTTGAATGGAGTCTCGTTTCAGATATAAATCTTTGGGAGAAGAGATATTAGATTTGTACTTTGCCTCTAAGTATGAAGAAAGATGATAAATCTTCTTTGGTAAATATTCTCCAAAGGCTATCAAGGTTATATCTGCTCTTTGCTCTTTTGAAATTCCATAAATTCCTTTGGTGATTTTAGATTCTAGCTTTTGAATGGATCTAAAAATAGCATCTTCTTCTGTTTCTCCAGATTGCTTACTTTCTAATATATTGACAAATATTTCTTGATTTCCCGATTCTATATGCACATATGGATATATCAGAGTTTCTTTAACGCCATCATTAGTGCTTACTCTAATATTAGTGGGATTAATATTCTTCTCTTTGAAAAATGCCCTAAGTGCATTTACCTGACTGATGGTTCCCAGATTTGGATCAAATACATCATACCATATCTTATTATTTACATCGTGCAGACCAGACAGAAAAAATTCAGTTTCGTTTCTTAGCTTTTTAAATGAGGCAGGTATGTTGTTGCCCATCATTAAGGTAGCAATTATCCTCTTCTTGTTTTCTTTTATAATAGCACTATTTCTTTCACTTAAAGTGTATAACCCTGAAGAGGTCATGTCAAAGCGATAGGTGATGCCTGATACTAATAAATTAAATGAAAAAACCAATAGTATCAACACCACAATGTGCCACGATTTTATCCTAATCCATATCATCTTATACCAATCTTTTTTTAATATAAAAAATGGTTAAAAATGAAAAAAGACCTGTAAGGGAAAGATAATATATTACTGTTCTTATTTCTAATATTCCTCTGCTCAATATCTCTAAGTGCGTATCAAGGCTGAAATACTTCAATGAATAATCCATGCCTCCTGAAAATACTGGCATGCTGCTCAATAACCCAGGTAAAGAATAAAGAGAATAGCACAAAATCACTGCAAGTAAAAAGGCTCCAGCTTGATTTTTTGATACGGATGATGACATAGAACTGATAGAAATAAATACAAGAGAAAGCAAAACTAGGCCAAAATATGATGCCCATATTTGCTTATGATCTATGACTCCAATATTACTGGCAAGCATTTGTATAGAATAATATGATGTGATCGTAAGCAATAGGAAAAAAAGCACAATGGTAAGGCCTCCGAATATATTCCCTCCCCAATAAGTTAAAGCTGAAACTGGTTTTGAAAATATCCAATCACTTGTAGCATTTTCAAAGTCTTCTACCACAAAATTCATGAATATAGAGGGTATAAATAACATAAGAATGTATGGTATTGTACGAAACAATAAAGACAAATCAGCAAATCCAAATTCCAAAATTGAAGAAGAAGGAATGAGCCATAAAAACAAATTGAGTATTAAAATAAAAAGGCCAATGGATACCATTCTAAAAGGGGACTTCAAAAAATTTGATAACGATTGAGTATATATTGCTCTCATATTTCTTGATCTGAAATACTTAGAAACTGGTTTTCTAATGACGAAGCAATCTGCTTCATTTCTAATATTTTAATGTTATTAGCTACTACTATATCAAATACTTTTGCTCTTTGATCCAGATGATTTAAGGTGATTAGCATTTGATATGGACTCTTTTGTTTTACTTTCCCTATTTTACTAAACCATTTAGGGTCATAATTGTGGTCAAAAGTCATTTCTATTTCTACATCGGCAGCGCTATTGTGTAAAATTGCTTTTCCATTGTTCAAGATGTATACAGAATCACAAATCTGTTCTATTTCTGACAGGATATGAGAAGATAGTATGACTACCCTACTCTTAGCCAATTGCTTAATAAGTGATCTTATCTCTATAAGCTGTAAAGGATCAAGCCCTGATGTTGGTTCATCCAGAATGAGCAATTCTGGGTTATGAATTATGGCTTGAGCTATCCCTACTCTTTGCTTGTACCCTTTTGAAAGGTTTTTAATTTTATATCCTTTATAATCATGCAGTCCTACTTGCTCACATATTGATTCAATTGCCACTTTTGAATTTGAATATTTGTACAGTTTGCAAGCATAAGTCAATAATTCTGATACATACATATTGGGATACAATGAATTGTGCTCAGCCAAGTAACCTATTCTACTTTTCCAATTTTTAGCATTGATTTCAATCGGAGAGTCATCCCATTTTATCAATCCTTCTTCTACGGTTATAAGTCCACATATGGATTTGAACGTAGTAGTCTTTCCGGCTCCATTTTTTCCTATTAATGCAGTGACCTCTCCTCTGCGGGCAGTAAGATTTATACCATTTAGTACGATCTTCTTCCCATAAGACTTTACTATATGTGATAAAATTAAACTCATCGTAGAAGATCGGCTATTTTATCAGCTAGTTCTGTGACTTTCATGGCATTATTAACGTGATGATCCCCGATTTTAGTCCTCCTCAAGGTATATAAATAGCCGCCAGAATTTAAAGCTTTCCCAAAATCATAAGCGAGGCTTCTAATATATGTACCTTTTGAACATTCTACTATAAAATCAACTAAAGGAAGTTCTATCTTTTTAATCTCAAAACTATTAATGGTTACAGGTCGTGGAGTCATTTGTATATCCTCTCCCAATCTGGCTCTTTTGTACATAGCAATGCCATCTTTTTTAAGAGCAGAATAAATTGGGGGTATTTGCTCTATTGCACCGGTAAACATCTTTGTAGTTGAATGAATTAAATCATTATTGAGATGCGCAATGGGATATTCTTGATCCATTTGCATTTCGGTATCATAAGTAGGTGTTGTACCACCAATATAAAATGTACCAGAATATTCTTTTGCTAGATCTTGGAATGTAGTAATCTGTTTTGTGGCTTTGCTAAAACATACAATCAAAAGTCCAGTAGCACGAGGGTCTAATGTGCCAGCATGGCCTACTTTTACTTTCTTTTTATTTAATACTCTTTTGATATTAAATCTCAATTTATTAACCACGTCAAAAGAAGTCCAGTCCAAGTCCTTATCAACTAAAAAAGCACCACCTTCTGATAAGTTTTCTAATGAAAAAGTATCATCTTTTCCAAAAATATTCATCTAAGAAATCTAGTCTTTGAAAATGGCATATATCTCTATAATTAATCCAGCTATTATCACAATAGGGGCGAGTGTAATCCTGCGAAAACTGTAGATTCTTGACTCATCCCATACTTCAGGGCTGGGCATACCGCCTCCCATCATTAGAAGCATGCCTACTGCAATGAGAACAATGCCAAGAATAACAAGCTGAAAATTCTTTTTCCCAAAAGAAAGCTCCTCCACAGTATTTACTTTACTTATCTTTTTTCTAGATTTCACTTTGTTTTTTGAAATCTTCACCTTAGATTTTCCTGATTCAAATGCAGTTTTAGTAGATATTACTACTTTCTTTTTATTTGTATTTGTATTAGCCACAGTATTGAGTAATTTTTACAATTAGTTATTGTATTTCATACCTTCAGAGTTAACTTGTTGATATTCAATACATTACGAACATTAATTTTTTGTATTATTGAAATGTATCAATAATGTTTATAATTTCTCCTCAAATATAACCGAATGATCATATATGTACTAATGAGAGGGAAACACATTGCTAGAATGAAAACAATAACTGAAACTATTATCACATAACTTGGATTAAAAATATCAGACATATAATCATCTAAACCATAAATAGAATAAGCAAAAAGACCAGCTATAAAGCCGGCACCCAAAAATGCTATTAAGCCAATCTTCAAGGCATTCTGCAAATAAGGTTTGGTTATAAACTTATCATTTGCTCCTACCAACAGCATCGTTCTAATCTTTTTATCATCTTTCATCAAATATAGATTTAGGACATTGTATAAAAGTAATAAGGTAAGAATAGTAAATACAGAAAATAAAACAAAAGACACAAATGATAAAATATTCAAGTTATTATCTAGATCCGCAAAGTCTGTATCTTGTAAATAAACATCTATGACTCTAGGATGTTTCGTTAATTTTTGCTTTAGATGCGCGATAGATTGAGGGTTAAAGTGATCTTTTTTAACGGAGAAACTGAGCATTGGTGAGAAAGGATTTTCCTCGTTTCCAAATGTTACGCCTTTCATCTCTTCTGCCATTAATACCAACGCGTCTTTTTCACTATAAAACAAAAGGGTTTCTGGTTCATATTCTTCTGTAGATTCAATAAATGAGACAACACTTTGTTTGGCTTCATCCTCATAATCTTTATTTAACTCAACAAGAATTTTAGAATTCAGTTTAATTACATTTCCCAGTTGAGTAGAATGCATACTTATTAATAGAAAGAACCCAAAGAACAATAGTAAAATCATAGTAGAAAAAATAGTCAACCATGAAATCGAATTTAATCTTTGCATATATTTATATATCGAAGATGATAATATGAATGTTATGAAGTAGCTGGACGAGAACCATCATTTTTAATTTTATTCAATTTTCGTTCTTCCACTAAGTAGTACTTAGGCTACGCTTCACCGCTGCTTTCCAACCTTTGATAAGTTTACCCTTGTCTATATCCATCGAATTTTCAGAATAAAGTTTTCCTTCTGTCATTTTTGATTTCAAATCGTCAAATCCAGTCCAGATTTTTGCATGTAATCCTGCTAACATTGCCGCTCCTAGTGCTGTACTTTCTTGATTGGCAGCTACTATTACAGGAGTGTCAGAAATGGCGGCTTGAAATTTCATTAAAAACTCATTGTTTGTAGCCCCTCCATCTACCTTTAATTCTTTCATCTCAAATCCCAGATCACTTTCCATTGCTTGAATAACATCATTTACTTGATAAGCTATACCTTCTAATGCTGCTCTTACAATGTGGTTTTTAGTAGACCCTCTGGTCAATCCTACGATGATCCCTCTGGCATTTTGATCCCAATACGGAGCACCTAAACCAGTAAGAGCAGGTACCAAATACACACCTCCATTGTTATCAACCGATGTGGCCATTGCTTCACTATCCGCAGCATCATCTAACAAACCCAATGAATCTCTTAACCACTGAATAACAGCTCCAGCTACAAAAACACTGCCTTCAAGAGCATATGTAATTTCGCCATTTATTTTCCATGCTATTGTTGATAACATTTGGTTTTTACTTTTTACAATTTCGTTACCTGTATTGGCTACTAAGAAACAACCAGTACCATAAGTGTTTTTAGCAGTACCAGGATCTAGACACATCTGGCCAAATAATGCTGACTGCTGATCACCAGCTGCACCGTTAATGGGTATTACAGCCCCAAACACCTTGGCATCAGTATACCCAAAGTCATCCATATTTTCTTTTACTTTTGGAAGGAGATTGTCCCTTACGCCCAGTAAGTCCATCAGTTCTTTATCCCATGATTGATTTACTATGTTAAATATCATTGTTCTGCTGGCATTTGATATATCTGTAACATGAGATTTACCCCCAGTTAGCTTCCAAATCAACCATGTTTCCATAGTACCAAAAAGCAATTTTCCCGAGGCTGCGGCCTCCTTCGCTCCAGGGGTATTTTCCAATAACCACTTAATCTTAGAGCCAGAGAAATACGCATCTACTATTAGACCCGTTTTTGTTTTTATCGTATTTTTCCATTGGTTTCTTATACTATCGCAATATTCCGAAGTCCGTCT
>JAZGFD010000283.1:0-23672 GCA_036479115.1 Saprospiraceae bacterium
CAATGGCCTTGGCTATATCTCCTGTATATCTTATTCCCCCATCTGCTATGATAGGTACTCCTTTTTTTGAGGCTTCTATTGCCGCATTTCTTATAGCTGAAAGCTGAGGTACTCCCACACCAGCTACTATTCGGGTAGTACATATGCTTCCGGGGCCTACGCCTACCTTGACACCGTCCACACCTGCTTTGATAAGTGCTAGTGCTCCTTCTCCTGTAGCTACATTTCCTCCTACTATTTGGAGAGTTTTATATTCTTCCTTTATGGTCTTAATCATATCTAACACGCCCTTGGAGTGACCATGAGCTGTATCAACACAGATTACATCTACGCCTACATTTTGTAGCGCATTCACCCTTTCTAAGGTGTCTCTTGTAATGCCTACCGCTGCTCCTACTAACAATCTGCCATGACTGTCTTTACTGGCATTGGGGAAATTTTCTTCTTTTAGGATATCTTTATAAGTGATAAGGCCTATAAGGATATTGTTTTTATCTACAACGGGTAGTTTTTCTATTTTGTACTTTTGCAATATGCTACGAGCCTGAATAAGAGTAGTTCCCATAGCTGCTGTAATGAGGTTTTCTTTAGTCATAAGGTCTTTCACTTTAAGGTTTAAGTTGGTTTCAAATCTGAGGTCACGATTTGTTAAAATACCTACTAAAGCACCTTTATTATTCACTACAGGGATACCTCCTATCTTATATGTCTTCATCATATTATGAGCATCCCCAATAGTAGCTTCGGGCTTTAGAGTAACGGGGTCAATGATCATACCACTCTCTGATCTTTTTACCTTTCGTACCTGCTCTGCTTGATCCTCTATACTCATATTTTTATGAATCATGCTTATTCCCCCTTCTCTTGCCATGGCGATAGCAAGATTATATTCTGACACTGTATCCATAGCGGCTGATACTATAGGCACATTAATCCGCACTTCTCTTGTGAGCCATGTCTGTAGGCTGACTTCGCGCGGTAAAACATCAGAATATGAAGGTATTAATAAGACATCGTCAAAGGTTAAGGCTTCTTCCAGTGACAAAAGAGTAATAGGCTTTCTTTTTTCCATGCACAAACATACAACTTGTTAAAAACTATGATAGTTTGATTTTACATTTTAGTATTTTTTAAGGTTCAGACACTATATAGCATATACATCCCTAAATGAAGATTCCAAATTTGTCAAATTATAAAGGCTTGAAGTTACTACTGAGGTGGAGCTAATTTTGGATAAAAAAAATATTTTTCTACTTTATTTCAGCTATTTTTTTCGTCACAGCTCTACTATGCCTCAAAAAAATGAGCTTTATCTGGTAATAAAATAACAATTTTTTATCTCAAGAGCGCCCACCTGAGGAGTTATGGCTTGAAAATATGGAGTATAAACAAAAGAAATCGAAGTTTATTATTCAGTACTAACAAGGGAATATGGTAAGTCTATGTTGATACGGTATATTTGCCCTCATTAAGTTTTTAAAATCTCTTGAAATTGAAGTGATGAAATTATTTAGTGATGAGTACTTTATGAATATGGCACTCAAGGAAGCCAAGAATGCATATGAAGAACAAGAAGTGCCAGTAGGAGCTATTGTAGTATCTCAAAAACAGATTATTGCAAAAGCTTATAACCAAACTGAAAAATTAAATGATGCTACTGCACATGCAGAAATACTAGCTATCACATCAGCAATGTCATATTTGGGCAATAAATATCTGAATGATTGTACCCTCTATGTAACTCTAGAGCCATGTGTAATGTGTGCAGGTGCGCTCAAATGGTCGCAAATTGGTAAAATAGTCTTCGCGTCTGAAGATCTTAAGCATGGGTTTATGCGGTATGGCAAAGAAATACTCCATCCCAAAACAAAACTAGAGTATGGTGTGCTACAACAACCATGTTCAGCTATTCTTTCTCATTTTTTTAAAGGAAAAAGAAATTTGGTATAATGGCAACTTTTCAGGAGTTTTCGTTTTTGATTAAAAATTACCTCCTCTCTTATAAATGGTCAGTATCAAACTTGAGCCCACTCTGGAAACTCACAAAATCAAAAAAGTTGCTTTTGGCGAACTTTACATTTTTCTCAATTCGCTGATACTCAGGCATCACCGAATCTCCATAAATGCAAATTTCATCCAAAATAATTCTTTTTATGAAAAATGTTACTTTCCAGAGTGGGCTCAAACTTGTCAAAAACTTATTGACTTAGGAATCCTGAACAGCATCTTCTTCATCAACATTTAAGTCCGGGGCAAAAACAAAGTCGTTTTGCACAAAATTACACCAATAGCATTTTTCCTCTTTACATCCTTCCTCAAATTCGTGATTGTGTATTTTCTTCCATGTATCCTCAATTTGAGCTCCTACAGTATCAATGTCATCTTGAGAGATAATGTATTCTTTTTTAAAAAAATCACCTGTCTTTTTCTCAGGTTCTACAAAGTCGATTGTACCAGATACCATTTGTAAATTATGGATCGTATCGCTCAGCGATAATATTTTATAAAAAACAATCTGCCTCCAATAATCTCCACCTTCTGCATTTTTATCATTGGGAGATTTCAGTTTTTTTCTAGTGTTTGAATTGGTATAATTACCTGTTTTGTAATCGGTTACTTTGGCTTTTTTGTTTGTTATTTCCACCTTGTCTAGTACGCCTTTGATAGGAATGCCATTATAATTTGCATGATCTATTTTTATTTCCAGTTCGTAAGTGTCTGCCCTTTTTTCTACAATAAGATTGCTATTATAATATTTTGATAAAATAGACCTTCCATATTCTGTCATTTTACGGTATTCTTTGGGTGTAAAGTGAGCGTGATGATCTTTCATGCTTTCGCCAAAATATCGATAGAGGGTTTCGATATTTACTCCTTTTCCTTCTTTGATATTCTCATAGTAATATTGTAATGCATGATGCATAGCCTTTCCAAAACCACTGTATTTATTTCGAGATGTAGGTATACGAAGAATGTCTTCAAAGTAATATGCAGTGGCACATTTCAAGTATTTATTTAGTCCGGTTACACTTAATTTGAAGTGTAACAATCTTCTGTCAATAAGATCATGATCTATTATCTCAGCTTTTTTATTCAGGTGAGTCAGAGTATCACTTAAAATTCTTGTCACCTGCTCTTCTGTGACAATTTTATCCATATGTTTTAAGTCAGACTCACCAATAAATTCGTCAATAAACTTGCTTGCCCCTAATATTTTTCCTTCATCTTTTTTTTCTGCATAGGAGATGGTTAATTCCTTCTTTGCCCTTGTAGCAGCTACGAAAAACAGCCTTCTTTCATCCTCATCGTTCGTTTCTGTATCTTCATTGAGGTTGTCAGGATAAGTATAATGAAACCGATTAGAATTGGATTTGTCCCAATAATTTTTAGTCGTGCCTTTGATGATTACTTTTTCAAATTCAAGTCCTTTTGAGGAATGTGCTGTAATAAAATGTATTCCATTTTCTGCATAAATCACCTTATTCACCGGAAGGGGAATCTCATTATCACTCATGGTATCTATTAAAGTGATAAAATCATCAAGTGAAAAATTGGGCTTTTGGGAAGTTTCAGTTTTAATTAAATTGAAAAATGTATTGAGAACTTGGAGTAACCATGACTTATCAGCGTGGCGTAATGCGGTGCGAAGGATCAACCCTTCGTTAATAATTTTTTCAAATAGAACTTGTAGAGTTGTATTAGAAATAGCAGAAATCCAACCATTTAGAAGGTTAGAAAGTCGAATAATTTTATCGATATCAGTACTACCTATTGCTAACAACTTTTGTTCATCGGCAATGATCTCTCTCATTTTAAATCGGTCTTTCTTCTCATTCGTATCGGGGTCACTACCAGTTTGCACTCTATTTGCCAGAGATATTCGGGCCACATCGTTGCTTTTGATACCAAAAAAACTGTAATACATCAGTTCACCCAGTTTGTCTTCACCCATATTAGGACGTTTGTGCTCTATATTGATGTATTTTAGTATAGTAAGAATGCTATGTATTAGTGGGTTATTGAGAATGTTTACTCTTCTTTTAATATTCAGCGGCACTCCTCTTTTTTCTAATATCTCCACCAAAGTTGCGACCTGAGCATGCTGCCTGTAAAGGATGCCTATCTTACTTAGGTTTTCTCTATTTCTATGCGCTTTTTCCAAATAGTCTGAAAGAAAAGCATTTTCATTGGTCTCATTTTGAAAGGTGAAAATTTGTGGATTTTTAATCAATGTTTTATTTGGCCCTACGGCTACTAAGTCTTTGTCAAGCCCATATCTCTTATCTAGCACCAGTCTTTCAGTATTGTAAGAAATAAGCCTTTTGGCTCCGTCCAAAATAGGCTGGCAAGAGCGGTAGTTTCGCTTTAGCACAATGGTGGCCGGAGAATATCGATCTTTAAAATCTTTGATATTATTCATATTGGCTCCTTGAAACTTATATATGGCTTGATCGTCATCACCTACCACAAATGCATTGGGTTTTTCTTCCCAGTAATTTATTAGTATCTCAAGCAGAGCATTTTGGGCTCCATTGGTATCTTGATATTCGTCTACTAGCACATATTGATATCGCTCTTGATACCTTTGCAAAAGCAGATCATCCGCTTGAAATGCTCTTAGCACCCACAATATCATGTCTTGATAGTCATAACGGCCTCTCTGATTCATAATGGCCTGATACTGATCAGATAGAATTGAAGCCTCTGTGAGTTGCTTCATTTGGTATTCTATTGCAACCCAAGCTCCGGGCTTAGCATCTCCTTTTTGGTATTCTTTGTATTTTCTTTGGTAAAAGAAAGCTTTGTCATGTATGTCAAGTTTCTTACGTTTTAGGTAATCCTCCACTTTAGAATGAATCTTGGCAGCATCAATGTTTTCTTTTTTCATGAATTCGAAAAGATTCTTGAGCCTTTTCATTTCATGCTTGTCATTTCCTTTTGAATTTTTTAAAATATGATCAGAATGGAGTTTATCAATAATCTCACTGTATACTTCTATTTCTTCTATTGGGGAAAGCAGATCTAGCTGCCGATAATTACCGAAAATGCCAAAGTTTTCCTGAATGATATTATTGCAAAAGGAGTGAAATGTGAATATGTGAATCTGATGTGCCGTAGGGCCAATAATTTCTACTAAGCGCTTTCTCATGGCTAATGTAGCAGCATCGGTATAAGTGAGGCAGAGGATGTTGTGAGGGTTAATATCGGTATCTCTTAATATTTTTCCTATTCGAACTGCAAGAATTTGTGTTTTTCCCGTGCCTGGCCCTGCCACCACCATGACTGGCCCTTCTATTATATCTACCGCCTCTTTCTGTTCGGGATTAAGTTTTTGATAAGCCTGGAGATAAATGTTATTGTACTTCTCTTGAAGTTTTTGTCTTGGATTAGTACTACTAAATAATTCCTGTTGCATAAAAGGAAGAGTTTTGGTTACTAGGTGGCATTTTTTTGGTTAAAAAAAGTTCTTTTATCATTATACTTCGGCAATTTATGTCTCAAATCGAAGATGTGGCAACATTATCGAGATTCACTAACACATAAAATAAGATAGTAATAACGCTGTTATTAATACAAAATAGCCTGTGTTTTGAAATAAAATAGCAATTTTTTACCTGCCTGTTTTGCAGACAGTTCTCAAAAACATACCACCAGAGTAGTTACGAGTTTTGTTCTTGTTTGCATTGGCAAGATAATATACTTATGCATTATGATCATAACCACCAAGAGAAAGAAGACATTCTTACCATCCTAAAGCATTTTGCCATCTTTACCTATCAGAATAGTAATATATAAAATCAATTCCGATATTGTATGCTCACAAAAAGCAAAATTTGCAACCTATAATAATAGCAGGCTTCGGCAGGTCAGGGACTACTTGGGTATCAGACATTGTATCCAAAACAATGGGAGGCTTGATACTATTTGAGCCTGATCACCCCTGTGTAAATAACAATAGTGAAAATTGGATATATAAAGCTCATTTACATCAAAATGTAATAGATTTTGAATGGGAGAGATTTTTTTTAAAAAAAAATAAGAACCAATGGCTGTTGCGAAATCATCTCATAAGTAATGAAAATCAATCAGATGAAATTTTAAATTCTATCTGGAATAACTCGCAGATAATTGGCTTCAAATGTATCAGATGGAACCATTCTTTAGATACCCTTTCAATCCTCTCCGGCAATAAATTGATCTATATAATCAGACATCCATTGGCTGTAGTAGCATCTCTATTACGGCGGCCAAATTTTTTTTTAGAATTTGGTTGGGATACCCATTGGCAATTATTTAAAAAAAGAAATCCACTTAAAGAAATCAATCTAGAACAATACGACCACTCTCAAAAGAGTATAAAGTACGTGGCTATGTGGGCCATATCAAATATTAAGGCGCTGACAGACTTACATACAAAGAAAATTCCCTTTTGGCAATACGAAAAATTGTATCATACCCCTTATGAAGAGGCAAAGCGAATGCTCTCTTTTTTAGGTGTTAAAGATGTAAATATTCACCCCTCTTATCTTTTTTATCCATCTATGTCTACACTCAAAACCTTCCATACAGATGAAGAAGGGTGGCCATCTCGAAAGCACCATGATATGAATGTTTTTTGGAAAGAAATTTTGGATGACCCTACTATTGATGAGTTGCTATACACAGTTGATAATTTGGTTTCTCATTTCCCAAAAATCAAACAAATTTTTCATAGACTTAACTATCTAAAAGCCTGATATGAGTGCAGTAAAAAGTGGTTTGTATTCTTTGGGAGGAGGTATGTACAAAGTGATGGTGGGCATAATTGGAATTGTCGTTTTCGCAAGACTGATTGGCCCGGGTGATCATGGAGTTTATGTCTATATTCTCGCTATACATATGATTGTTTTACCGTTTTTAGATTTCGGTTTACTACCTGCATACCTTAAGATTGAAAAGATAAATAAAGAAGTTGATTCCGTTTTTTTTACGCTCAATGTCGCCATAGGTATTATCCTCACATTGGTAGTTATAACGATAGCACCACTTTTAGCCTGGTACAAGGAAAACCCTATGTTGTTGTGGTACATTATCACCTATTCGTCCTTGATCATGATTATCTCTTTAGGCAGTCAGCCCTCTTCACAATTGATCAAGCAAAAGCGATTCAAAGAGATTGCTATTATTGATTCATTTGCTTCTACTGTAGCGCTTATTGCTGGGGTTGTATTTGCCTTATGGGGTTGGGCTGTTTGGGCATTATTATTAAGATTTATTATTGATGTTACTGTAAAATTAGCTCTCCAGTATTATCAAGTAAAGCCGAGTTATTTTTGGGTAAGTAAAAAAAACATTCTAAAATATTGGAACAGCATTGTCTTTGGTGCTGGGATTGCCTTTAGCCGCATTATCACAGGGCTGACCAGTGCAACTGATAAGTTTCTGTTTGAAGAATTTTACGGAAAAGGAAGCAGTGCTGCCATTGGTTTTGTAGAATTAGGCCAATATGGCAAGGCAGCTGATGCTACCGCAAAAGCAGACCTTATAAGAAATTCACTTACTACTCCTGCCTTATCCTATCTTACAGACCTAGGTCTTGAAAACAGCCGAAAGTACTATTTTGATCTCACACTGATGTTCTTCTTTATTACATCACTCCCGATTCTATTTTTTGCAGTTTATGGTGATCTTTTTACCTTGATTTTAATGGGTGATCAGTGGGAAATAGCAGCTACCTATTCACGATATTTTGCTTTTTATGGTGCTGGGCTCACAATGAGAGGATTGGTTAATATATATCATATCAACGAATTCAAGTCTACTCGCCTTTATAAGCTGAATATGCTTTTCTTTATTCTTTTATATTCGTCTCTGGCCAGTGCATATTTTGTATATGACATATCCACTCTCCATTTTGTGCAAATATTCTCATTCTTCACTTTTGGCTATTGGCTTATCATTTTGATACAGTCTCTTTTCGCCTTTACAGGAAATATCAATGCCTCATTAAAATCACTGTTAAACATAGTAATAATAAGTGTGGTCTTTATCAGGATCGGCCTTTGGTTACGACAATATTTTGAGTTTAGTGACAACCTCGAAATAGTAGAAGCAGGTATTGTGGGTCTCATATCATTGATAACTGCTGTGGGGGTTTATTTTATTATTGATCATGGCAGTTTTATGCGTCAGGTTGAGCTAGTGTATAGTCGAATAGGGAGGAAACATTAACCGGGATAGCCTTTCATTTGCCGTCACTTTTTGAAGCGACAACAAGAATGAAAATCCCTCATTGATATAATACTATCTTTGACTTTATACTATGACTTTGTTTTAAAGAAACATGAATTCCAAAGGTATTATAGCTAATTCTTTCCCAAAATCAGGGACACATATCTTAACTCAGATATTGTTTTTACTAGGATATACTCAGGCTGATACACATTTGAGTAGAAGCCTCTTGGTATATGGCTCCCGAAATATAATTAGGAATATTAAAGTACATGGTCGAATCGAAAAAAGATCAAATAATGGATTGTTGATTGATATAGAAAATAAAGATCGAGCAGTAAAAGAAAATTGGTTTATCTCTCATGTTAACAATAAACTCACGAGTGGCAAATACTCACAAGGGCATCTTCCTTATTCCGAAAAATTAGATGAAATGTTGCTCTGTAATGATGTGAAAATGCTTTACATACATCGTAATCCTTTGGACGTGTTGGTTTCTTTAAAAAACTACATTCTAAAAAAGAAAAACTACCCCAATCACAAGATGTTGGTAGAATGTAAAAATGATAGCGAGAGGTTTTTACTTTTGATTAATGGTAATAATGAAGGTGATAATCGAACATTGATGGCTCCTTTTTTTGAAAAATATAAAATGTCTAAAAGATGGGTAGAATGTGATCTTATCTGTAGCGTTAAATTTGAAAAAATAATAGGATCAAAAGGAGGAGGAAATTCTAATGATCAAAAAGCTGAGTTGTTAAAAATAATAAAGTATCTGGGGGAGAATGAAAGGGATATAGAACAGATACAACATAATATTTATAATCCAAAAAGTGACACCTTTCACAAAGGAATTATAGGCCAATGGCGTAAAGAAATTCCGATTAAAATTCTTGATATTTGTAATCAAAAATTGGAAGATGCCAACCTATCAGTAGATGAATATATCGCTACCACATAGCAGACCGAAAATTGCGATCAATATCGTATCAGCATTTCTGATACTGGCATTGCTGCGGCTCCTTCCTTTTAATTTTTTCACTTCCATCCTCATAGGCCATGATGTTGTAATTGATAACAAAGAAGGAAATGCCATCAATTTTATCAATTATATCTCAGTTGTCTTTTTTTTCATTATTACATTTCTCAAGCTCCCTACTATCAAAGCAAGATGGATAGAACTTTGGCCATTTGGTTTTCTTATAATTATATATTGTGTCAATTTTTTTATGGCCCCTTATGTTAATTCATCCTGGATATGCTATCAATTTACTTTTATCCTCATTGCTGCTTTTATTCACATCCTCATATCAGGCCAATCTGGCAAGGATTATCAGGTGGTCAAGAGTACTGGTGGATTAATTCTTTTTATAGGAGCCATAATCTTTTTTTTGGCCTTTGTTTGTGTAATTATGTACAGTAAGTTTTCTATAGAATACATTATTGCCGAGTTCAACGATTCTTTTCTTAACAGCCTAAGTTCGTTTGGAGTGATGAAGCAGTATTATGGATACATCGTAGGGTTTATACTGCTTTATTCCTTTTTTGTTATAAAAAATAATTGGCTCAAAGGTGTTGTGATATTATTGGTTTGTCTTTCAGCTTTTGGGATTAGAAGTTTTGTGTTAGGCATGATGAGTATTGTTTTCTTTATGAATATAAAAAACCCAATCAGGCTGTTGTCTATTCTCCTTATTGCTTGTTTTATCTCTTATCTTTTATGGGATGATATTATTGTGGGATTGCTTTATGACACCCGCTTTTATGCTTATATGAATGCATGGGATATTGTCCATAAATTTCCATATGGCGTAGGTCTTGGCGGTTATCCAACATATACGGAGATCTATAACAATGACCTTTTTGCATCATTTTTCACAATTGATGCAGCGCTTAATTATGTTCCAAATTCTCCTGAATCAGACATTGTCCATGTCTTTGGAAGCTTGGGTTTGGTTTTTGGGAGTGCCCATCTTTTTATTCAATTGAGGTTGATAATATTGGGTCTTTTTCAACAGGTAAAAATGTTGCCATTTGAAAAGTGCATGTTTTTTTACTTTATTTTTATTACGGCTTTTGGCATCAGTGAGGATACAATGTTTACAGTGTCTTATTGGATATTCTTTGGCGTCACATCTGGTATTATTTCTTCTGTAATGAAAAGAAATTTACATGATTAAAGTATCGGTGATAATGTCTTGTTATAATGCAGAAAGCCATGTCAGTAATGCCATAGAATCCATTATAAATCAAACTTTTTCTAATTTTGAATTTATTATTATTGACGATGGAAGCAAGGATAATACTTTAACCATTATTGGCAAATTTGCTGACAACGATGGTAGAATCATATTTTTAAAAAACGAGAGAAACATGGGTCTTGCTTCCTCCTTGAATAGAGGAATAAAAATGGCCAAAGGCGAATACATAGCCCGAATGGACGCTGATGACTTTAGCCTCAATGAACGATTAAAAAAACAAGTGGAATTTTTGGATAAAAACCCCAATATTGACATCCTGGGAAGTAACGCTATTATGGTACAGGGTAACAAAGAATGGGTAAGTGATCTTCCTCTAATTGATAATGAGGTTAAAAAAGAGAGATTCACAAAAACATGTCTTATTCACCCTACAGTAATGCTTAGAAAAACTTGTTTTGAACAAGGAGAATATGACCCTAATCTTCCTTGGGCCGAGGACAAAGACCTGTGGTTAAGATGGACGAATACTTTTACTTTTGCTAATTTAAGTGATTCTCTTATCAAGTACACTGTAAAAGATAAAATCACATGGAAAATTTTCTACTACAATCACTTGGTACTGATTAAAAATATGCGTCGTCAAAATATTCTCATGTCTCAACTCCCTCATATTGGTAAAAGCATAGCTTCTCATTTGATTAAAATGGTGAAGACATGAAAGACAACAGGCCGTTCACTTCTCGAAAATGGGATGCTGCCTATAGGTACCTTTTGTGGCACAGCAGCATGGCCAATAGTCATAACCTTTATATTGCAGAATTTCCAAAAAGCGGCGGCACATGGTTATCACAAATGCTTTCGGAGTTAACAGACTTACCTTTCCCTCGAAACGCATCTGTAGCACAACAACCGTGCATCATTCATGGTCACCACCTCATAAAAGTGAATGATAAAAAAGTAGTCCATCTTATTCGGGACGGAAGAGATATCATGGTATCGGCTTATCATTATTTTTTACTCAATGACCAGATTGACCCTAGGCGAAAAAGGTACTGGAGAGATAAAATGAAAGCAGAAAATATAGACAATGTAAAAATTAACCTTTCTTCTTTTATAAAGATATTTATTAATAATTTTCGCAGCGGATGGTCAGTAAAGACATGGCCTAAGTATGTAAATCATTATCAAAATAGACCACTGACCATCCAAATAAAATATGAAGAATTGAATCAAAATACAGAGGCGACCATGACCAAGTTGATGTATTCGTTAGGAATCACTTTCAGAAAAGAGAAACTTAAAGCTGTTATTAAAAAATATCATTTTGAAACTCAAACAGGAAGAAAAAAGGGTGAAGAAAATCCTAAATCATTTCTAAGAAAAGGAAGTGTAAACGACTGGAAAAATTTTTTTACAAAAGAATCAGCTGAAGTTTTTAATTTTTATGCTGGTGATGCATTGATAAGAGCTGGCTATGAAAGCAACAAAAACTGGTACTGACAAACCCGTCCTCTGCTATATTGGAGATTTACCAGATCAGCGGATCGATGGCATTACTACCTCTTTTCAACGAAACCTTGATATTCTTTCTCGCCATTATAACATCATCAATACCCCTGAAAATAGCCGTTTGGACAGAAGTGTCTTTATCAGAATAATCACAGTTTTTAATTTTTGGAAAAGAACTAAAATTTTTCTATCTAGAAAAAAAACGGACATTTGTTATTTTAATCTTCCTGTTTCTACTTTAGGTGTTATTAAAGTTTTATTCCTGTTAATTTGTATAAAAAAAGTGTCTCAATACTCTGTTTTACACATACACAGAGGTGATTTTAATAAGGAAATTCAGAATTCAACCCTATTTCGAAACCTCGTAAAAAGAATATTTGAAAAAGCAGATGGAATCATAGTACTGTCAAAAACAGAAGCAGCTCTTCTAAATGAAACTATGAAGAGCAAAAAGGTGAAGTATTTAGCAAATTCAATTCATGTCCCAGAATCATCATTGATAAAATATGTAAATGGAAAGAACCTTCTTTATATTTCAAACTACCTTGAAAGTAAAGGAATATTTGACCTTCTTGAGGTGCTAAAAGATCTAAAAAGCGAAGCAATATCACTGGATTGTTATGGACATTTTCCTGATGATAAGATGAAATATAAAGTAGTGGCATATCACTCAGAATCGATAAAAATAAATGGCCCTATTGTCGGAGATGACAAATTCATAGCTATGAATAAGGCCATAGGCATAATATTACCATCTTGGTCAGAAGGCCAACCACTTGTAATATTAGAAGCCATGAGCCAAGGCCTCCCCATAATAGCGAGTGATGTAGGGTTTGTCAAGGAAATGCTAGGGGATGATTACCCTTTTCTTATAGAACCAAGGAATAAAACTGCACTAAAAAATGCCATTATAAAATTGTCAAATAGTAAAGACTTGGACATAATAGGAAAAGGATTAAAAGATAGATTTGATATCTACTTTAGTCCCGAAATTCATGAAAAAAAATTGCTAAAAATATTCGAGCCATTTATAAATTGAGCCGTATTAAAAAACATATTGTAGTGGTCAATGCCATCTTCCCTCCTGACGAAGGGGCTTCGGGTAAGGCCGTTAGTGAGCTGGTTTCTCATCTTCAAAAAAATGCATTCTATACCACAGTGGTGACTACTGATAGGGCTTATCATAGCGGGCAAAATACTTTAGAAAATGACAACAAAGTAATAAGAGTAAAAAGTAAATCCAGTCGAAAATACAAATGGTGGAGATTGATCACCGCTTATAGAGAAAGTGCAGCCTTACTCCAAAAATTAGCGGATATATCAGCTGATGCTTATATCATTTGTACCGATCCTCCTCTTATGAATTGGCTTGCACCAAAATATTTAAAAGGACGAAAATTTATTTTTTGGACTATGGATTTATACCCTGAGGCTTTTGTGGCTAATAGGATAGTGACTAAAACCAATGCTATAGTACAACTATATGAAAAACGACTAAAAACCCATCCTCCAAGTGCACTCATTTCTTTAGGAAAAAAACAAAAGGAATATCTCGATCAGAAGTACAAGTGGCAAGGAATTAAGCATTTTATTTTGCCTTGTGGAGTGGAGGCTGCACATGATGAAGAATCTTCTTTCCCAGAATGGAAAAAAGAAAATGGAAAAATCTATTTTGGCTATTGTGGCAACTTAGGGGAAGCCCACTCCTCGTCATTTTTAATTGCATTGATAAAAAAATCTGATCCTCAAAAACATCATTTCATATTCAGCATTTTTGGAAGTAAGGCGAATTCTGTATTAAGCCAGATTGGAAATAGTAGCAATGTGACTGTAGTAAATTGGATAAAAAAAGAAGAGATGAATTATATAGATATTCAGATAGTTTCCTTGCTTATGGCTTGGACTCAAGTGTGTGTTCCATCAAAAGCTGTAAGTGCCATTTGTGCATTTACTCCTTTTATATTTCACGGAAGTAATAAGGGAGATACTTATCACCATTTCAAAGATGCACTTTGGCATATTGATGATAACAATTGCGTATCGCATCAGATTGAAGATTTTTATAGCTCTTTGTGTAGTAAAGAAATTGCTATTAGGAAGGTAGAGGCAGTAAAAAGCGCCAATAAAATTAGTATTGTTTACAAAGAAGGGGTGGAAAATATTATTAAATATTTATCGAAATGAACACATAAAATTGTCGCCACTTTTTCGGTTCTTTCTTTGTAGAGTAGATGATATCACCGTTAGCTTCTAAATCAAAATGAACGATTTTTTAGATTAAGAATATCTTTATATTTTTGAAAAAAGGCAAGTTCTTAATGATTGAATGAGAACAACAACAATAAAAAGTGTCAAAGCAATTGACTTTTCGCTAAAAAATAAGGTTGTTGACCATTATAGACAGATTGACAATTTGAAACAAGTGATACATTAGTGCTTAATTTAGATAAATTTACCATAGAAGTAGAATATTTTTTATAAAAATGATCGATACCAAATTGAGTAATCAAAACAATTATATAGCCATAATGGCAGGAGGAGTAGGCACCCGGTTTTGGCCTGCTAGTAGAACCTCTAAACCAAAACAATTTCTGGATATTCTAGACATTGGAAGCTCCTTATTACAAATGACTTACTATCGTGCATGTAAGATTGTTCCTTCTGAAAATGTGATTATTGTATCAAATAAAAACTACAAATCCCTTATTCAAGAACAATTGCCAGGCCTTAATGCCAATCAAATTTTACTAGAACCCTCGATGAACAATACTGCACCTTGTGTACTATATACGGCCCTCCATCTCAAGGCTAAAAATGTCAATAGTTGTTTTGCTGTGATCCCCTCAGATCATATGATATTAAAGGAAGACATATTTATAAAAAAGATGCATATGGCTTTTGAGTATGCAAGTAATCATAATGCTATTGTCACATTGGGGATACAACCTACACGCCCTGACACGGGCTATGGTTATATCAATTATAGGGTATCTGATAAATCAGTTTTGGATGTGATAGAATTTAAAGAAAAGCCAGATATGGAGACCGCTCAGCAGTATGTAGACAGTGGAGAATATCTTTGGAATGCTGGTATTTTTGCTTGGAGTGTTGGTACTATAATCCAGTCATTTGAGCAAAATGCACCTGATATTTTGAAGGTCTTAAATGAAAAGGAGGAACATTATGGTACAGAAAACGAACAAAAATACATAGATCGCGTCTATCCCAATACTCGAAATATTTCAGTAGATTTTGCCATCTTAGAAAAGTCAAAAAATGTGAAAACCATTCCCTCAGATATAGGATGGTCTGATCTGGGTACATGGAACTCTCTTTATAATTACCTTGACAGAGATGGCAATGACAACGTTGTACAAAGTGAAAGAACCAAGCTAATTGATTCAAAAGGAAATCTGATTAGGAGTAAAAAATTAGTGGTAATAAAAGGCTTAGAAGATTATATCATTGTGGATGATGATAATATTCTACTCATATATCCTCGATCTGAAGAACAACAGATCAAAGAAATAAGAAACAATTTAGACTATCCCGAATTAAAATGATGCGTTCTGAAAAATTGAAAATATCTCTTGTAGCCAATACTTCATGGAGTATCTACAATTTCAGGCTCGAAGTGGCTCAACACTTGAGAGATTTAGGCCATGCCATCTATGTGATTGCGCCCCGAGATAAGCATTCAGAAAAACTCATAGCCGAAAATTTTACTTTTATAGAAGCTCCTATAAAGCCGTATAGCATTAACCCGATTGATGATATCATATATTTTTTCTTTTTAATGAAAATATATCGCCAATATCAATTTGATCATGTCTTTCATTATACCATTAAATCAAATGTGTATGGCTCTATAGCAGCTAAAATTAGAGGGCTTTCTTCTACGGCCGTGATTACAGGATTGGGAAGGTTACTGAATATGGAAAATGGGTGGAAAAAGCACTTGGTACATTCACTCTATAGATTGGCTTGCAAAAATACTGACCATCTATGGTTTCTCAATAAAGAAGATGTGCAATATTTTGAAAAAAAGAAACTATTGTCCAGCAGCAATTATTTTGTACTTCCAAGTGAAGGGGTGAACCTTAAGTTATACAAGCAAAATGCCGACACAAACTCTGACATTTCTTTTCTTTTTGCTGGAAGATTGCTCAAAGAAAAGGGAATTTATATATTTTTAGAAGCTGCTGAAAAGGTAAAACAATACTACCCCGAAATAGGGTTTGATATAGTAGGGTTTATTGACACCAAAGATGATGACAGTGTGGAGCAGAGCCAGTTAATAGATTTTCAATCCCGCGGAATAGTCCAATTTCATGGTGATACTGAAGACATAAAGCCATATATCTCATTGTGCAGTTGTGTGGTATTGCCTTCTTCTTATGGTGAAGGTGTATCGCGCATTTTACTAGAAGCTGCAGCCATGAGTACCCCTATTATTGCATCTTCTAATCGAGGATGTGCGGAGGTAGTAGTAGATGGATATAATGGGTTTCTGTGTGAACAAAAAAATGTTGATTCTTTGGTGGATCAGATGTTGGCCTTTATTACCCTAGACAGTGAGGCCCGCTATATAATGGGAGAGAACGGCAGAAAAAGAGTAGAAAAGAACTATAGTGTGATACGAGTTATTGATATTTATGTAAGGCACCTAACTTTGGAGAAACCAGTTCAAGTAAAAAATCAAAACACGACATTCTCACCCCAAGGGTGCCAATTCGAAAAGTAAAGAGATAAGTAACTACTCAAGCAAGGTCAAATTTGGTGCCTCGAGAGCAGGTTCTTTTCTTGTAACTACTCATATTTCAGTTCTTTTTTTCACCACAGCTCTGCTATGCCTCAAAAAATGAGCTTTATCTGGCAAAAAGACAACAAATTTTTATGCGCAAAAGCGCCCACCTGTAGTTACCTTTCCTTTTCCTAAATGCTCAGATTATATAATTCAGGATCTGTTTCATTCATTATTTCTAGTACTTTTTTTACTATATCAGCCACCATAGGTTTTGAAGCATAATTTCCGTCATCACCATAGGGTGTTCTATGTGCGGTAGCGGTGATACAAACAGGTTTTGAATCGAGGTGTATATAAGCATTTTGGTTTTCTAATACTTCCCTCATCATATAAGCCGTACCACCTCCTGGCACGTCTTCATCCAAAAAGATAACGCTATTGGTTTTTTTAATGGAGTGTACAATTGTATGTTCCAAATCAAAAGGCAAGAGGGTTTGTACATCTATTAATTCAATATAAATGTCAATATCCTGAAGATAGTTTACAGCTTGTTGTGCTATATGAACACAGGCCCCATAAGTAACTAGAGTGATATCTTCTCCATGCGTTATTTTTTCTGGCATACCTAAAGGCACACATAAAGAATCCAAATTATTGGGCATTTTTTCTTTTTTTCTATACCCATTAAGGCATTCCACTACTACTGCGGGGTCATCACCTTTCATCAATGTATTATACATACCAGCAGCTTGGGTCATGCTGCGAGGTGTAAGGAGGTATACGCCTCTCAAACTTCCTAAAAGCATACCCATAGGAGAGCCACTGTGCCATATTCCTTCTAGTCTGTGACCTCTGGTACGTATGATAACAGGAGCTTTTTGTTTGCCAGCAGTACGCCATCTCAGGGTAGCTAATTCATCAGATATAGCAGGAAGAGCATAGATGAGATAGTCAAGATATTGTATTTCTGATATTGGGCGCAATCCTCTCATGGCCATTCCTATGCCCTGTCCGATTATAGTCCATTCTCTAATACCAGTGTCAAATACTCGTTCTTCTCCGTATTTTTCCTGCAATCCCGAAAAACATTTATTCACACCTCCTATTTTCCCTAAGTCTTCGCCAAATGCACAAACATTGATATCTGATCCTAAAATGTAATCAAAGTAGGCATTGAGTATCTGATACCCATTCACCATAGGAGCCCCTTCGTTATAAGTAGCCTGCTGAGGAGCAATATTAATGGCAGCTTTATTTGACTCGCTATAAAGGTGGGTATTGTATTTAGCTGATATATCCTTTTTTTGTGTAAAACGCCATGATTTTAATTTTGATAACAATGTTGTGTTTGGGTACTTCAAAGAGGAGAGGATTACTTCTTCCGCAATTTCCAAAAGATTAGAAATTACGCCATGATTTAGATTGGCCAGTTTTCTTTTGCCTTTTTTAATATGCGCATCATTCGATGATTCCATTTTATTAATGATTGCTACTAGGTCTTTTTTTGCACCTAAAAAAGGAGCTTGGAAATTAGCCCAAGCAGACTTAGAAAATGATCGCAATTCTCCTGCCCATTCTATTTTAAGGTTTTCTATTTCATCAAGGGTTAAATATTTATTTTTAATAATAAAATTTTCAAAATGAACCAAACAATCCATTTCTTTTTCCCATGCCAATCTTTCTTTAGGTTTGTAGCGTTCATGGCTTCCAGACGTCGAATGGCCATTGAGTTGAGTAAGTTCTTCGATGTGTATGATGACTGGTACACTTTCTACTCTGCATTGATTTCCAGCTTCTTTAAAAGTGTTAATTAGATCGATATAATCCCATCCATTTACGGTATAAATTTCACAACCTGTAGAACCTTTTTGTGATCTTTGCATTCCTGCTAAAGCTTCAGATACTGATCCTTTGGCAGTTTGAAGTTTTGTAGGAACAGATATGCCATACCCGTCATCCTGAATCACAAACACAATAGGAACCTGCATAACACAGGCAGCATTTACTGATTCGAAAAATACGCCTTCGGCAGCTGTTGCATCACCTATTATTGAAAAGCTAACTTCTTCTCCCCGATTACTAAATTGATTAGAAATGTGAAGATTCTTATAATATTTAGAAGCCAATGCCATGCCCAATGCTCTTGGTACATGTCCTGCCAAAGGGGACAGAGCAGCTCCTACATTATATTTATTCACAAGATCTAACCAATTGTCATTTTCATCAATAAATGAAGTAGCATAATGGGCATTCATGTTTCTCCCAGCTGTAAAAGGGTCATTTTGACTGTCAGCATAGAGGCTGGCCAATACATCAGAAGGGTTGGCTAAGCCCTTGGCCATCATAAATGATTGATCTCTATAGTAACCTGAAAAATAATCCCCTTTGCGAAACGTTTTTGCGAGTGCAATTTGGCACAACTCTTTTCCTGCACTTTCTATTCCAAACTTGGCCTTGCCCGTTAGCACATCAGACCTTATCTGCTTACTTAACAATCTACTTTGAAATCCTACTTTAAAGTCACTTATCACCTCTTGGTTAGAAAGTTGACTTGGCCCCGATATTAATTCTTCTGTGGTTATATCCATATGTTTTAAGGATTAAAACTTGATAACTTCCTGTTATTCAAATCGCGACAACTCTGTGAGTGCTCTGTCAATAATATATTAGTGGGTGGCGTAGGAAATTTTGATGCTGGACAACCGCCTCTTTTCTGTACCAAATTTCTCTCAAACCTAACTCGTCAGATATCACCAAACAAATCACAACATTCGCTACTCAACCAAGGGAAAAGCCCTTGGTTATTCATCTTAAAGGCCTTTAGCCTTTCTATGATGATTACAAAATTGAGTACTTACGCTAATAATAGGTGAATTATTATAATTATTTGACCGATCGGCCAATTATTTGTAAATAATTATCACTAAAGTTGAGTCTACTCTGGAAACTAAAGTTCGCCAAAAGAAACTCTTTTGATTTTGCAAGTTTTTGGAGTGGAATCAAAGTTGTTCCTTAACAAAGAGTTTAGATCGAGAAAAGATGACTTAGGTATTTGTAGAAATTGAACCCTAAAATATAATCACGGAATTCATCCGCATTCTCTCCTGTGGTCAGTTGTTTTTTATTTTGGGCGAGAATTTAGTTTTTTGATAGTCGTGATGCTGGAGTATCAGCGAGTTGAAAAAAAATAAAAATTCGCCAAAAGGAACTTTTTTGATTTTGTGAGTTTTCGGAGTGGACTCAATATTGAGTATTTACCTCAAAAGCACCGATCTGAGTTACTTTGTCTTTTAATAAAGTCACAACTTGGCAGTAAGGAAGATGGGTATTTCAATTTTTTTTTATAGATTTCCAATCTTATGCCAAAAAAGAAAAGAACAGTAGGAAGACCTAAGGAAAAGAACAGTATAGAAACACAAGAAGTATTAGTAGAGGCTTTAAAAAGTTTTGCACAATTAGGCTACGGCGGTGTATCACTAAGCAGTCTAGCAAAAAAAACAGGGGTAGCTGATTCGTTGTTGCATTATCATTTTGGCACCAAAGAGGAATTATGGAAAAAATCTATGATGCAGGCAGGGAGCCAAATTATTGACAGTCTCGAGGATATTTTTAATGTTCTAGATAACGTGAATGGACTAGAAAAACTCAGAATATATATAAAAAAGATTGTCCTATTTTCAGCTAGTCATCCTGAGTTCCAACAAGTTGTAGTACAAGAGGTATTCTCTGACTCTTCTCGTTCCAATTGGTTAATTGAAGAAATACTAAAGCCAATATTTTCATTTATGGAGGTCATTATTAAGGAAGAGCAAGCCAAAGGCACTATTAAATCTATTCCTCCCGCTAATCTTTTCAGTTTTATAATAGGGGCTATTATTACTTTTTTTGCTAGATCATATCAAATGAAAAAATTGTACGATGTTGATTGTTTTGAAGAAGAGCAAGTGCAAAATCAGGCAAAAATAGTTACTGATCTGATATTAAATGGGCTAATCACAGAAGAAAAAAAAATGAAATTATTGGAACAAAAGAGATAACAATTTCTTTCTCTAGCTTTGTGCTTCAATGCAGTACCTAAAACTAGAACGAGTATCCAAAAGCTACGGCGAAAAGATTTTATTTAAAGATCTTGATTTTGACATTAGCAAAGGAGATAAAATAGCACTCATCGCTAAAAATGGAAGTGGTAAATCTACTCTTCTACGTATTATTGGTGGCGAAGAAGCTCCTGAGGGAGAGAGGTCCAGAGTAATCTTAAACAAGCAGATCAAAGTAGGATATGTAAAACAAGACCCTGTTTTTCATCCAGAAGCTACAGTGCTGGAAACAGTGCTAGATAGTGATAATGATAAAATACAAGCTATAAAGGCTTATGAGGAGGCACTCATTTTTGGAGAAGATGAAAGAATACAAAAGTGGCTCACACGTATAGATGATCTCAAAGCTTGGGATATAGAAGTAAGGATCAAAGAAGTGTTAGGAAAATTTAATATTCATGATTTATCAAGAAAAATGAACACCTTGTCAGGCGGCCAGCAGAAGCGTATAGCACTGGCTAAAATGATTATTGATGAGCCTGACTTTCTAATAATGGATGAGCCTACCAATCATTTAGATATTGATATGATAGAATGGCTAGAGATCTTTCTTCAAAAATCGAAGCTCACATTACTTATGGTGACCCACGACCGATACTTTCTGGAGAGAGTATGTAATCAGATTATTGAGTTAGATAAGGGTATAATTTTTCCATACAAAGGAAATTATAGTGATTATTTAGAAAAAAAAGCCAATCGCACCCAAGTAGACAACACTGTATTAGACAAAAGTAAAAAACTCCTCCTAAAAGAGCTAGAATGGATGCGCCGACAACCTAAAGCTCGGGGTACAAAGGCAAAATCACGAATCACTGAATACCATAAAATAAAAGATAAAGTAAGCAGTATCACATATGATGAAGCCTTTACTATTGAGGTGGATTCTACAAGACTAGGAAAAAAAATATTAGAATTGAATGATATGAGTATGGCCTATGATGACAAGGTCATTCTTAAAAATTTTTGGTACAAATTTAAAAAAGGCGACAGGATCGGAGTGGCTGGGCCTAATGGAGCTGGAAAAACCACGTTGATAAAGATTCTTACAGGAGCAGTCAAAGCGGATACAGGCAAAAGAATAGAAGGAAGTACAGTCGTATTTGGGCATTTTAGTCAGGATGGCCTTGATATGAGCAAAGAGCATAGAGTCATAGATCACATCAGACAATATGCTGATTACATCCCACTGAAAAAAGGACTAAAATTATCGGCTGAGAGGTTATTAGAAACCTTTATGTTCCCTAGGCCCCAGCAATTGGTATATATCTCACAACTCAGCGGCGGGGAAAAGAAACGACTTCATCTGCTCACTGTACTTATACAAAATCCAAATTTTCTTATACTAGACGAACCTACAAATGACCTTGATATTTTGACTCTCAATGTTTTAGAAAGTTATTTGAGACAGTTTCCTGGCTGCCTCGTCATTGTCTCTCATGATCGATTTTTTATGGACAAATTAGTAGATCATATGTTCATTTTTGAAGGAGATGGCGGAGTGAAAGATTACAATGGCACCTATTCTGAATGGAAAGAAGGCAAATACCTAAAAAGTGATAATAGAACTTCTCATCCACCCAAAGTGGCTACAACAAAAATCGTAAAAACAGAAGCGGATGCTTCTAGAAAATTAAATTATTTTGAAAAAAAGGAATTTTCTTGTTTAGAAGGGGAGATCGAAAAGTTAGAAAAAAAGAAAAAAGAAATTGAAATAAAATTTCTTGATGCTACGCTCTCACCAGATAAAATTCAAAATCTTTCAATCACATTAGGTGAAATCAGAAATGAAATAGAGGAAAAGGAAATGAGATGGTTAGAATTATCTGAACTTGCTTGAATTTTCAAAACAAAACAAGCCCATAGGGTAGAATAACGCAATGCTGTATTACTGCATTCTTGAGTCCACTCTGAAAACAGATTGAAAAATAGGATAAAATCACTAATAGAAACATTTTAGATTTTAAATGTTTTCGGAGTGGGCTCATTCTTATATCATCCTTGACAGAGGTTTGGTCAACCAGTTAGACTCTGTTTTGAGAAGCAATTTTAAGGCATTGTCAGCTTTGGTTGAAAACATTTCTAATTCTTTAAGCACCTTGCAAAATTCAGCACTTTTTTCACAATTTGCTTCTAGAAAGGCCATTTCTTTTACCAAATCTAAGAGTGGATCTAATTCTTTTCTTTTACGATGAGAAATGATTAGTTGGAATACTTTCCAAAGGTCTTTTTCTGCTGTATAGTAGTCTTTTCTGCATCCTTTTCTACACCCCTTTTTTACAAGCCCCCAGTGAATTAAATTTTTAACATTCATATTCACGTTGCCGCGAGACATCTCTAATGTTTCCATGATATTATCACAAGTGAGGGCATTGGCACTGATGAGAAGAAATGCATGTATCTGCCCCATAGCCTTATTCACTCCCCAATTACAAGAGAGTCTTCCCCATTCTGAAACAAATTTTTCTTGAGCTTTTTCTAATTGCATTTATTTTTTGAATACTGTATAGAGCAGCAAACCTAGTATTAAATGTAAATATGAGCTGCTTTGTTTAAAACAAAGCAGATAATTTTTAAATAAAGTACTTCAATCTCTTTGACATGAGACCATATCAATGCTATAAGCTAAAAATTGTGCAGCCTTTCTGGAGGACGTCGAAAGTCAATATTCATATAACTGCTTAGGTGGCCACCTTTGAGGCCTGTCTGTTAATTAGGCAGGTAAAATATAGTTGTTTTTTGCGAAAAAAACTCTTTTGGGATGGAAATCAAAGATACAGCAACATTGAGTCCACTCCGGAAACAGACATTTTTCACAAAATGAGTTGTTTTGGATGAGATTTACATTTATTGAGATTCGGTGATGCCTGAGTATCAGCTCATTGAAAAAAATATAAAGATCGCCAAAAG
>JAZGFD010000284.1:0-12474 GCA_036479115.1 Saprospiraceae bacterium
AAAAAAGTTTCTTTTGGCGATCTTTATATTTTTTTTTAATTAGCTGATACTCAGGCATCACCGAATCTCAATAAATGTAAATCTCATCCAAAACAACTCATTTTGTGAAAAATGTCTGTTTCCGGAGAGGACTCAGTGTTTGAATAATATTACAAATATCCAACGCAGAGAGTTTGGATCCACTCATCCAAAGTTTGTCGAAAATAGTTATCAGATGGGATGTTCCCAATATCATATATAGAACAAACATTGTAATCTTCGATTACTGTCCTGTTACCGAAACAAAGAAGAGATGGAGATTTAAAAGAAAAAATGGCAAAACCACCTTTGAGCATATCCGACAACCCATATTAAATATTGAGAGCTCTGTGATCCACAATATTGTCAAATGTACTGACCACTATGGAATATATTTTATCGAACGATAATTCCAATTTCGTTTGCTATCATTAGTTCTATAGCAAACATATGTATTTTTATAAGATGTTCTAAATCAATATGTTCTTACTTTTGTCGTATACTGAGAATTGTTGATATTAACTAATAAAAGATTCGATACTCAAAACCTCTACAACTAGCTTATAATCATTAAATTAGACGTTTTCTGTCAGGCACTAATTAATCAAGCGTGTAATCCTAACTGTAGCGCTATTACTAACTTATATCACTGGTTATTGAATCTCGATTATGTTGCCATATCTTCGATTTGAGATTAAAACAGCTGCATTGTAGAGTGAAAATATTTTTTTCTAAACAAAAATTGAAATCAGCGGAGTAGCATTTACAATAGCTGAAAAAGGTCATCAATCCCCACAGCTCGAGTTACATTAAAGCCCTCAGCATAATCTGCTTGAATAGGCCTCCCATAAGTTGCCATTTTGGCTTTAAGAAAATCCATAAATTGTTTGTTTGATATAGGCGTATGTGTACCATCATTGTCATCAATAAAAAATTGTGAGCTAAAAGCCTTGATAGAATCAAATTTACGATCTACAAAATCACTTACATCTACTAGTATATCAGGAGTAAGGTTATGATCCTGTATATAGTGATAAATGGATTTGGGCCTCCAAGGCACTAATTCATCTATATCTATTTTTACCAGACCGGAATAAAATGCAGCTTCTCTTGTTAACTTTGCTGCACGACCATGATCCGGATGCCTATCTTCTAATGAATTTGCCAATAAAACCTTGGGTCTATGCCTTCTGATAGCTCCTGCTACTTTCCTAATATTTAATTCATCAATCTGAAAAAAACCATCTCTCATATTGAGGTTATAACGAAACTTGACACCAAGAATTTTTGCTGCTGTTTGCGCTTCTTCTAAGCGCAATAACCCATTGCCTCTCGTTCCTAATTCTCCTCGTGTAAAATCAACAATTCCTACAGTTTTTCCCTGATTTATATGCTTCATTATGGTACCACTACATCCTAATTCTACATCGTCAGGATGTACTCCAAAAGCCAATATGTCAACGTGATCTAATGTGTGATTCACAATTAATGTTTTGGTAGTTTAAGTACATGCAACATCCTTTTAATGCTATACTTACCCGATCCATTTACTATAATGAGTAATAGTGCTGCGGCTACTCCCATATTTCTCATAAAGTACAAAGAATGCAACCTCCTGATCTCAATAGGGTCATTCCAAAATGAATAAACTATCATTGTAAAAGGTATCCAATATAAAAGTATCATCCATGAGCCTACTCTAGAATAATAACCAATTAGTACCAAAAAACTCCCTACAATTAAAAGAAAAATGACTCCACTTAAGAGTATATCTTGCTGCCAAGTAACTCCATAGGCAGTCATAGTATCTTTTGTACTCTTAAAGAAAATAATTGAGTCAAAAGCTTCGTAAAAGAAAATGAGCGAGATAAAAATTCGTGCCAGTAGATCGGCGACATCCTTCATCATAATTTTCTGATTGGTCGATGGCAAATATGGTAATAATTCGCTTATTCTTTTAACCTAATGGCAATTGCTTTTGCTACATTTTGTCCATCCATCGCTGCTGACAGAATGCCTCCAGCATATCCTGCACCTTCTCCACAAGGATATAAGCCTTTTATCCTTTCATGCATATAGGTCTGTTTATCTCTTGGTAATTTTAATGGTGCACTTGTGCGACTTTCTAATCCTATCACTTGGGCCTCTTGGGTAAAATAGCCGCGCATTTTTTTATCAAATTGCATTATGCCAAAGGCCAATGAATCGTAAATAAAGTCAGGTAAAATATTCTTAAAATCTCCATGGTAAAGACCTGGTATATATGAAGATTCACTAAGAAAAGTGCTTACTTTTCCATTTACAAAATCAGTGAGTCGCTGAGCAGGAGCTTTTTGAGAGCCATCACCATTTTGAAAAAAACTTTGTTCTAGAGCGGCTTGAAATTCTAGCCCTGAAAACTTGTTTTTATAATCAGGTATATTACTTTCATCCACGGTGATAACAATACCTGCATTGGCAAAAGGAGAATCTCTTTTCGAAAGTGACATGCCGTTTACTACTATCTCTCCAGGGGATGTAGCCGATGGTACTATCAATCCACCTGGGCACATGCAAAAAGAAAAAACGCCTACATCGTTGTGTTGACATGCTAACCTATAACTAGCAGGAGGTAGATGTTCTCCTCTTTCTTCTCTATTGTATTGTATTTTATCTATGAGTGCTTGTGGATGTTCTACCCTAACTCCGATGGCAAATGGTTTAAATTCCAATCCCAAGTTATACTTTTCACATAGGTAATAAATATCTCTGGCTGAGTGCCCTGTTGCTAAAATCACTGAAACCCCTAGATATTCATCATTTTCAGCTATGACACCTTTGATATGTTCATCTTTTATAATAAAATCAATAACCTTAGTTTCAAAAATTACTATTCCTCCGTTGGATTCAATGGTCGCTCTTAATTTTTGGACTATTTGTGGCAATTTATTAGACCCAATATGAGGATGCGCATCAATGAGTATATCATCATTTGCGCCATGATCGATAAAAGTACGAAGCACATCTACTATTTTCCCCCTTTTATGAGACCTCGTATACAGTTTTCCATCCGAATAAGTCCCAGCACCGCCTTCGCCAAAGCAATAATTAGAATTTGGATTGACAACTCCTTGTTGTTGGATGGCTTTTAAATCTCTTCTTCGAAATTGTACATCTTTTCCCCTATCTAGCACAATTGGCTTAAGCCCTTGTTTTATACATTCTAAGGCCGCAAAATAGCCTGCTGGGCCAGCTCCCACAATAATTATTCTAGGGGCATTCTCGGGCACATCTTTATAGTCATGATAATCTCCCTTATGGGGGCGCTCTCCTTCTGCTTTATATACTCTATACCTCAATGCATACAAAGGCTGCCTTCCTCTTGCATCAATTGATTTTTTTAGCAATTCAATATGACTGATATCTTCTTCTCTGATTCTGGATTTTTGGCTTAGTGTTTTTAGAATTAGTGTTTTGTCATTGACAAATTCTGGGGCTATTCTTATTTCTAACTCTTTATGCATCACTTAGTGATTTCTTGATTTTCAAAAGTTGTTCTAATAATGGCCTCAATGCATCTAAAGACAGCATATTACGAGCATCTGATAATGCCTTGTTTGGATGAGGGTGGGTCTCGATAAACAAGCCATCTGCTCCAGCTGCTATTCCAGCTTTTGCTAATAGGGCTATGTGGGAAGCAGTGCCATCAGTCACTCCAGATGTTTGGTTAGGTCGCTGATTGGCATGGGTACAATCCAGTACTACAGGGCAGGCATGCCCTTGCATAATCGGTATGTTACGCATATCTACTACCAAATTCTCATACCCAAAACTGTTTCCTCTTTCTGTTAGTATCACTTTATTATTCCCCGTCGATCTCACTTTTTCAGCAGCAAATGCCATGCTCGCACCTGACATAAATTGGCCCTTTTTAATATTTACAATTTTATTCGTTTTGGCAGCCGCTATAATTAATTCTGTTTGTCTACATAAGAAGGCCGGAATTTGGATTATATCCACAATATCGCTTACTATTTGTGCCT
Source organism: Saprospiraceae bacterium (assembly GCA_036479115.1). Classification (GTDB taxonomy): domain Bacteria; phylum Bacteroidota; class Bacteroidia; order Chitinophagales; family Saprospiraceae; genus UBA7328. The sequence goes on from JAZGFD010000284.1 coordinate 4,041, forward strand.
CATGAGCTTCGTGAATATCCGTTGTAACAGGCAGGTCAAATTTATCTTTTATTTTTTTTATTATAGATATTGCCTTGCTATCACCTATGCCTGTAAAACTATTGTAACTCGTACGGTTGGCCTTTCGATACGAAGCTTTAAATATGAAAGGAATGCCTAAATCACAGCAAATTGAGTTGATGTTCTCAGCTATTAACATAGAAGATTCTTCATTTTCAATAGCGCATGGACCTGCTATTAGAAAAAAGGAAGGATGAGAGGTTTGTAATGTCGAAAAATTAAAATTCAATGTAATTTTTTAATGTCAATATTTTATCACTTTTCTGTGCCAACAAAGATAGTACTTCTATTTACCCTATTTGAAGTGCGGTTTTTTTTTGTAAAATAAAAAAAGGTGAATATATAATGAAAGCAGAAAATTTTCACAAAATGAATTGTTTTAGATGATATTCTCATCAGAGAAAATATAAATGATGTAAAATTCTAAAAATGCCCAGTTTTCTGCCGGACATAATTTGGGTATGATTAAACGTTGCTATCGGGTAGGGTAGTGTAATTCTCTTTCCCCATCTGGTAACCCAATTCTCTTTTAATCTATAACAACTTTCTTGACAATCATTTTTTTATCTTTATCAATCTGAAAATGCGGCCAAGACCAAAATATTACCCCTTTGGAGGGCGGTAATAAAGCTGCCATAAGATTGTTTTTAAATTCTGAGGGAGAAAGTTTGTTCGTCAAATATGCTTCTTTCACCTGTATACTTGGCAATATGGATGCACCATTTGTTTGCCGGGAGAAATCTGAAATAACGGCACCTACCCAAGGAGCATCTCTTTTTAACATATGAGAGTAACACATGGGGGAAATATAATCGACTAAACCAGCCAATCTGCCCAAATCTTGCCCAAGAATATGTTGCCCTGCACCGTTAAAATCATTTTCTCTCCATGGAACTACATGGAGATTAGTGAGCAAATCTGGTTGGCTTCTTTTTGCTACTGTAACAATCTGCTCTACCATAGTGTTTATGTTGTCACATTTCCACTTTGTCCATGCTGCCTTGTGATTTTCTAGAATCCATTTAGATTGTTTCGTTACTTCAGTCAAATTATTAGGTATGACAATGTTATTCTTTTTCTGAAAAATAGATAGACTTAGAGAATCAAAACTAGAATTAGAAATAGTTTCTAATGTCCTGTTTGCATATATTTTTTCCCAAAAAGAAAAATAGCGGATAAAATCAATACTGATACCTGTAGGCTTTGTGTCTTCTACCACCTTCTGGATATATTGAATTCTCTGTGCTCTATAATCTAGGTTTGCAGGATTGATAAATTCTACCCATTCTTCCTTAGTAATGCCACCATCTTCTTTAATACCATACCATTCAGGGCGATCACTAAGAACTTCAGGATTATAAAATATAGGAATTATTACATAGACATCTATATTGTTTTCCTTTGCCAGATCACGAAATTTGTTATCATAGGCCAACGCAATACTCACATATGAGGCATTAATGCCTATGGCTTTCCATTCATTTATTAATTGATTATAATCAGATTGTAGTTCATATAATTTTATCCCAACTATAGGGTCAACTGTGACTTTATTTACTTGACAATTTTGAAGAAATAATGACAAAATAATGATGACGGCAACTGCGTATTTCATAGTTCTAATACTTAATCTACAACACAAGATACAAATGCCAAGCCACATTCAGATTGTCATTTATCACCTCATGTAGATAGTATTATATAGTGCCTGAAAGGGAACAGTCGAATTTTATGAAATAGAATATTTTGGATGAGAATTTAGTTTTTCAATATTCGGTGATGCCTTAGTATGAGCGAGTTGAAAAAAAATTAAAATATTGCCAAAAGAACTATTTCTAATTTTAATGAGTTTTCGTTAAGACATTACCTAGACGATGAGGTTAATCTGGCTGTTGTAGAATCTTCAAATTCAATAATTGTGACAAATATATGTTGCACCAACAAAAATGGTACTTGTGGCTACCCAATGTAGATTGGATGAAGGTATGCGGGACTTTGTTCTTAAAGTGCTAGCACTGTTTATATACATGATGAATGAGCTTTATTCAATAAAATATATAATGATTTTTCGCATCAAAAATAGAACAACTGAGGTGCTATATGAAAAATTTAAATAAAGTGAAAATTATTATTTGACCAATGAATGAAAAATACATACCTTTGCGCACCATTTCAAGAAATGCAGACATGCCAAAAATGAAAACGCACTCAGGTGCAAAAAAAAGGTTTAAGGTGACGGGTTCTGGAAAAGTAAAAAGATTTCAGGCTGGAAAGTCACACCTATTGAGAAAAAAGTCTAAAAAGGCAAAATTGAATCTAACAGGATCTACATTGGTAAGCAATGCAGATGAAGCTAGAGTAAAAACAATGTTGTGCCTTAAATAATCACAATTTAAATAAAAGATTAGGAAATGCCTAGATCGGTAAATGCAGTAGCGTCAAGAGCGCGAAGGAAAAAAATACTCAAGCAAGCCAAAGGATATTTTGGTGCTAGAAGTAAAGTATATACTGTAGCTAAGAATGCTGTAGAAAAAGCAATGCAGTATTCTTATAGAGATAGAAAACAAAAGAAAAGAAACTTCAGAAGTCTTTGGATCACCAGAATCAATGCTGGTGTAAGGGAACACGGCTTGAATTATTCAGAATTTATGAATAAATGTAGTCAAAAAGAAATCGGGCTCAACAGAAAGGTACTAGCTGATCTGGCCATGAATCACCCAGATACTTTTAAAGCAGTGGTAGATAAAGTGAAATAGTAGTCTTACTATTTTTAAAGAAATTTTTTTTGCCTCGTGCATTCATGTACGGGGCTTTTTTTTTGAAATATATTAAAATGAGTTGGTAAGAAATGCATCATTTTACATCTGCTGGGTAGCCAAACCGTTTTTGCAACTTGATAAAAACGCTGTTTTTAGCCACTTTTAACAAATCATTCAAGCCTCAATTATATTATCATATTTTCGATTTTCTAACTTAGAATATACGTTAGAAAATCTCAATTATGTTTCGATATTTTTAATTTGAGACAGGAATATCCGAAAGGGAGCAATGAAAATATTTGTTCATGTTATTATCGAAATTAGATGGTGGCTGAACTGGGTTTTATTATTTTCTCATGGCTTCTACAGGATCCATTGCCGATGCTATTATGGCCGGAATTATACCTGCTACAATACCTACAAAAACAGAGATACTCACACCCATTACCATATTTTTCATTGATAAAAACATTTCAAAAGGCAATAAAGTTGTAACACCTTTCATCATAACAAAAACCAGAATAAGTCCCATCATGCCACCGATAAGGCAAAGAATTATTGCTTCTATTAAAAACTCTGTAAGCACCATATAATTTTTAGCTCCTATAGATTTCTTAATACCAATAATACTAGTGCGTTCTTTTACTGATACGAACATAATATTAGCTACTGATATCATCCCTACCAATAGAGAGAATCCACCTATGAGCCAGGCCGCTACATTGAATGCTCCAAATACTCCATCTAAAACTTCAGATATTACTGATAGATCATTCACAGCAAAATTATTTTCCTCAGCAGGCTTTATGTGCCTCACGGCCCTCAATATTCCTGCTAATTCGTCTTTCATGTTTTCCATGGTGACTGAAACCTTCTTTTTCACGGCGAGAATTTTTCCAGTTTGGAATCTGTCCATCTTGTCATTAATAGCAAAAAACTTCTTTGCAGTATTTATACCCATCCATACTGCTTCATCATTTGGCGTAAAGCTCACAAAACTTTCGCCCTCATCAGGCAATATACCTATTACTCTATATGGCCTTCCATAGCATTTTATGGTCTTTCCTACAGGATCTTCTTGGTCAAAAAGTTCTTTGGATATAGTAGCACCTAGTATAACGACATCTTGACCTGTATTATATTCCATGTTGGTCCAGTATCTCCCTTTGCCCAATACCATATCATTAACATCCTTATGCTCATTAGTTGTAATCATAAGCACACCTCCATTGACACTATTTGATTTATATTTTAATGTTTTGGCATCAGTATATATTGAGTAGGCTACATTATCAGCCAGATTGGATTTTCTTTTTACAGCTTCGTAGTCTAATAAAGATGGGTCTGGTCTTTTTTGCCATTTCCAATAATTGTCATCAGGATCTTCGCCCCAGTTAAATTTATCAATAAACACTATATCGCTTCCCATTTCTGAGAAACCACTTTTTATGGTATATTCTAATGAGTCAATAGCAGACAAAACAGCGATGATACAAAAGATGCCTATTGTTATACCAAGTAAAGAGAGAAAGCTCCTCAATTTATTTCCCCATAATTGGGACGAAGCCATTCTAAAACTTTCAAAAATCAACCTTAAGAAAGTACCCATGATGATCTATATTTTTTAAAATTTCAACTTATTTATTTTGTAACTATTCAGGTGGCATCAATTTTGTCTAAAAAAAGCTCTTTATCACTATACTTTGGCAAAGTATGTTTCAAATCTAAGATGTGGCAACATAATCGAAATTTACTAACATATAAAATAAGTTAGTAATAGCGCTGCAATTAATTCAACAATAGCCTGTGTCTAGCAATAAAATAACAATTTTTTATCTCAAAAGCACACCACCTGAGTAGTTGCTTTATTTTGATTTTACGACTCTCATTTTGTTCCAAAAGTATCGGCACGATAAATGTATCATACTTATGATGTCAAAATGTTGCTCAAATTTTAATTAATTAAAAAAGCTGTTCAGCATTTGGAACTAAATTAAGTAAGTAACACTTATTAATGTGTACTTATAGATGAACTGTACAAAACGATCTACAACCTATTAAAAATAGGTGATCACATTGTCGGTAAAAAGTATACATTTGCCGAAATTTTGTAAAAAACAGATATCAAAATATTATATAAAATGTCAATGTCTAAATATTTTATGGTGACTCATAAAATACAGAGTCTTTTCAGCAGTGCAAATTACATATAACAGTTATACGACAATAATAAAAATATGAAAGCTAAGTTATCGCAATTTATTTTTGATTTACCAGAAGACAGAATAGCCCAGTACCCTTTAGAACATAGAGATGAATCTCGACTTATGGTAGTACACCGTGATAGCGGTAAGATAGAGCATAAAACCTTCAAAGATGTTATCGATTATTTCGATGATGAGGATGTATTTATCTTTAATAATACGGCAGTATTTCCAGCAAGAATGTATGGAATTAAAGAGAAAACAGATGCTAAAATTGAAGTTTTTCTTCTTAGAGAACTAAATAATGAAAACCGCCTTTGGGATGTGCTTGTTGATCCTGCCAGAAAAATAAGAGTTGGCAATAAGCTGTATTTTAGAAATAAAGATGGAGAAGATAGACTAGTAGCAGAGGTTGTAGACAATACCACAAGTAGGGGAAGAACCATTAGATTTTACTTTGATGGGACTGATAAGGAGTTTAACGATATACTTGAAGAGTTGGGGCAAACTCCCCTTCCAAAATATATTAACAGGCAACCTGAGAAGATTGATAAAGAAAGATACCAAACTATTTATGCAAAAACTCCTGGAGCAGTAGCTGCCCCTACAGCAGGGCTTCATTTTAGTGAAGAAGTGATGAAAAGGTTAGAGCTGAAAGGTATCAATTTTGCTGACGTGACTTTACATGTAGGCCTAGGCACTTTTAGAAGTATAGATGTGGAAGATTTGAGCAAACATAAAATGGATGCTGAATATTTTCAAGTTACGGCTGAAAATGCCGAGATTGTGAATAAGGCGAAGAAGTCGAAAAAGAGAGTATGTGCAGTAGGGACTACGGCTATGAGAAGCATAGAATCTGCAGTATCGGCTACAGGGCTATTGAAACCTGTAGAAGGATGGACTAATTTATTCATATTTCCACCTCATGAGTTTCAGATCGCTGATGCAATGTTGACTAATTTTCATGTGCCTAAATCTAGCCTCCTTATCATGATAGCTGCATATGGAGGTATAGAATTGATAATGGATGCATATAGTGAAGCACTGAAAGAAGGCTATAGATTTTATAGTTACGGTGACGCTATGCTATTGATATAAAATGGAGTAACTACTCAGTTAGCATCAAATTTGGCTAAAAAAAGCTCTTTTATCACTATACTTCGGCAATTTATTTTTCAATAGCGATGCTATTAAAACATAAATAGCCAGTATCTAGCAATAAAATAGCAATTTTTTACCTCAAAAGCGCATCACTTGAGTAGTTACAAAATGGATTTATATCTATTTTTTTTAAAACGAGTGACATATTATTTTTAATCAGTCATAACATAAAAAGCGCAAAATCCATAGAGAAATGCATAGGAAAAATATTTTTTATGTATAAATTTTGAAGAGGCTACAGAAACATTTAGCCCGTGGAAAACGTATAACTTTTAATTTAATAAATATTATTTAATGTATTGGACTCTTGAATTAGCACATCACCTTGAAGATGCCCCTTGGCCTGCCAGTCGTGATGAGTTGATCGATTACGCCATAAGATCAGGATCACCTTTAGAGGTAATCGAAAACCTTCAAGCCATTGAAGATGAAGGCGAACTTTATGAAAATATGGAAGAAATTTGGCAGGATTATCCAAAGAAAGATGATTTCTTGTTTAATGAAGACGAGTATTAAATCTCGTCTTTTTAAATTTTTACCTTTATTGATGAAAAAATCAGAAGGTATTATCTTTTTTTTTCGCTAAAAATCTGAGTTATGCTATAGTATAATGCCTGTTGACCTTTGGTGGGAGGATTTTTCAAACAAAGGACACGTAAATAAAACCTATCTGCATATAAAGGATACAATTGTGGTGTACGATACTTTGTCCTTAGAGCACTAGAATTATTAGTGGTTGAATGAAAACTCATGTCGCAAAAGAAAATAGTAATAGCAATAGATGGTTTCTCTTCATGTGGAAAAAGTACACTCGCTAAAGATTTGGCACAAAAACTGAATTACACTTTTATTGACAGTGGTGCGATGTATAGGTCAGTTTCACTTTATTTGCTTAATAATGAAATAACCATTTCTAAGACAAATGATTACTCTAAACTTTTAGAGGATGAAGTAAAGATTGGGTTTTCTTATAAAAATGGAGAACGGATAACTATACTCAATGGTAAGAATGTAGAATCTCAAATACGATCTCCACAGGTGGCTGATGTTGTAAGTGAGGTTGCTACTAATTCCAGTGTAAGAAAGTTTCTTGTAACCCAGCAACAAGAATTGGGAAAAGAGAAAGGTGTAATAATGGATGGGCGCGATATCGGTACAGTAGTTTTTCCTGATGCTGAGTTAAAATTATTTATTACTGCTGATGTGAATATTAGGGCTCAAAGGCGATATGAAGAGCTAAAAAATAAAAAAGTAGATATAAGCTTTGCTGATGTGAAAACCAACCTCCAAAGCAGAGATCAACAAGACAGCACCCGACGGAATTCACCACTCTTACAAGCCGAAGATTCTAAAGTGATCGATACTTCATATCATACCAGAGCGTCTCAAATGGATGTTGCGATGGAGTACGTTTTGTCCATATTGTGAGTGCTAATCTGATTGAAGTCTAATCATGAGCCTACTCTGAAAACATAAAAAATCTAAAATGTTTCATTAAGTGATCTTACCCTCTTTTTCAATCTGTTGATACTCAGGCATCAACAAAAATCAGAAAATGATAAAATCTTCCAAAATAATTCATTTTGTGAAAATTATCTGTTTTCAGAGCGGGCTCGATCTTAATTGTTATGTTGTAATCAGGCACAATGGATACACTGAAGTTGTTTATCTTTCAGTCTATTAAGACTAAGCAGTAGATAAAAAAATATGCGGCCTATCGATATTATTCATACTAAATTACTTTTGGTGCCAGAATATGGAAAATAATGCGACATCACGGAAAATTGGTTTGTTCGGTAGCACATCTGTAGTAGTGGGCAATATGATAGGTTCGGGTATATTCTTATTGCCTGCATCTTTAGCAATTTATGGAGGCATTGGTATAATAGGTTGGATTTGTTCGGCAGCGGGAGCGATACTTTTATCGTTTATGTTCGCTAAATTAGGCGAGTATGTACCTGATTCTATCGGAGGCCCATATGTGTTTAGCAGAATTGGATTAGGAGATTTTGCAGGTTTTCTGGTGGCATGGGGTTACTGGTTAGCTATATGGTCTACCAATGCTGCAATCGCTGTGGCATTAGTAGGATACCTCAAAGTTTTCTTTCCTATTTTGGATACTTCTATAACTTTGGCTGTAGGCACGGGGTTGGGATTTTTATGGCTCTTTACTTGGATTAATTCTAAACCTCTGAAAACCGTTGCCAGTGTGCAGATTATCACCACCATCCTCAAAGTAATTCCAATCTT
>JAZGFD010000285.1:0-5025 GCA_036479115.1 Saprospiraceae bacterium
ATGATAGCGATATTCTTCTAAATCCGGATTTAGAAGACATCAATAAACACATCACTGAAATAAAAACAGAGCTCGGTGAATTGCCAAAAAGCATGGAAGAAAAAGCTCTGCAAGCTCTACTAAAAAGTTATAAAACAAAATTAATAATCATTGAAAGAATAATAAGAAGTTATGAAATCTCTCAATCAAAAAATAATACTAATGAATACGATATTTCAGACAATAATATTGGCCATATGTATGGCCTCAGCAATAACTGCTTTTGGGGCTAATGACTATAAAAAGACAATCACAGAATCTTATGATATCTCTAATGGAGCTAAAGTAGAACTTATCAATAAATACGGAAATATTGATATTCGTACCATTGATTCTGATGAGGTAAACATACGGGTAGAAATAGTGGTAGATGCTAAAAATGAGGATAGGGCTCAAAAGATATTTGACAGAATTGATATTGATTTTTATCACACAGTCAGCTCTATAAAAGCAGAGACAAAAATCGGTGACACAAAAAAACGGTGGAATAATATTTTTTCTTGGAAATCTGATTGCAATTTTGAAATTCATTATTACATTGAAGCCCCATCACATGTACATCTAAAACTCTATAATAAATACGGTAATATCTACATACCTGATATGGATAATGATGTAGACATTGTACTCAAGTATGGTAATTTTAAAATGGGAAATGCCCATGACATAGACATTAATCTCGGTTATGGAAATGGTGAAATGGCCAATATTCAGAATTTAGATTTAGACGTAAAGTATAGTAAAATAGTAGTAGAAAGCGCAAAAGATGTAGATGTGAAAAGCAAGTATAGTACCATCATTATAGATATAGCTAAAAATATTGATGCTGATAGCAAATATGACAAGTTTCGCATTAAAGAAGCGAGCAATTTTGAAAATTCTGGCAAGTACGATGATTTAAAATTGGGTACCATTAATGATATCAAAATTTATAGTAAATTCACTCATATCGATATAGAAACACTCATTACAAGGGCAAAAATAAAAACGGATTACGGGAGCATAAGAATTGATGCTATCAATGCTGAATTAGAGCAGATAGACATCGTCTCGTCTTATGCTAGTATTAGAATCTACAATCCAGACAAGGTGGCTTATCGATATGATATAGAAACGAAGTATGGCTCTATTAAAATCGACGAGGGTACTGGTGATTTTGGAGATGATGATAATGAAGAATGGGCAAGAGGGAAAAGAAAAGGTAAGGGCAGCGGCAATGGATTGATAAGGATAGAATCTAGGTATGGGAATGTGAAAATTAGGTAACAACGTCATTAAGCATTGGTTTAAAAAACACCCTCCTCTCATTATTGAGGAGGGTGTTTTTTTCGTAAGGTTTGAGAAACTCACATGCTTTTAAGTATACCTACCACTTATGTACAATGGAATGGCCATAAGTAACGTTCTCAATTCTAACAATTAGGACTATCTTCTGATGAAAATTATCATACTTCCGTTATTTCTCTTTATTGTTTTGCATGCAACTGCCCAAATAGGGGAAAGGTACAATGAGACCTCAATAAATCTACATTCAGCATTTGTCAAAGCATCGCAGAAAAAACTTCTAAGAAAATATGACGATGCAATAAAAATATATGAAGGCATTTTAGAAAAAGACATGCATAATGCCGTTGCTTTATTTGATTTGTCACGGATATATATGACCATGACAAAAGAGGATAAAGCGCTAGAATACGCAGAGAAAGCCCTGAAAAAAGATCCCAACAATACTTGGTACAGAGAATCTCTGGCTGAGATAAACATGAGATTTGAACATTATAGTGAAGCGGCTCAAATGTTTAAAGAAATGGCATTCGCTAAAGAGAATAACCAAAATCTATACCTCAATGCAATAGAAGCCTATCAACTAGATGGTGATAGAGCTGGCACCCTATCAATTTTAGTCAAAATGGAAAAAGTATTTGGTACTGATTCGTTTACAGCTCAGCAGATTATAGCAATACATATTGACCAAGGTAAATACAAATCAGCCATAGCGAAAGCCAAAGAACTTGTTAAACTATATCCATATGATACGGAATATATACAAGTAAATGCCGAATTAGAGGCAGATTTCGGATCAGAAAAAGAGGCAGAAAGATTGTTTAAAAGCCTATTGGCAATGGATCCAGAAAATAGTAAAGCTCTGGTTTTCTTAGCGCTGAAAAGTGATAAAAATAATGGGATTAATGGAATAAGATCAATTGTATCAAATCCCAATGTAGATATTGACGAAAAAGTAAAAGCCCTGATTCCTTTTGCGCAAATAATAACCGCCAAAAGTCCTGATAAAGAAGAAATTTTAGCAATGGCTAAAACCGTGGTCAGCTTACACCCTGATGAGGCAAAAGCATATGCTATATATGCTGACATTCTAAAGAACAGCGGCAATATTATAGACGCTGAAGTACAATACATAGAATCTTTAAAGTATGACAAATCCATATTTGCCATCTGGCAAGAATTAATGGTAATACAATATGAAATTGAAAAATATGCCGGCCTTATATCTACTTGCAATTTGGCAATGGACTTTTATCCCAATCATGCTGCACCTTATGCCTTCAATGGATTAGCAAAAGTCAATATTAACCAATACACTGAGGGAAAAGAAATGCTAGCAGAAGCGCAACTCATAGGAACAAGTGATGATTACATCAAATCAATAATTCACTTATTAAGTGTGAGTATACAAGTTTATGAAAACGGAGGAGAAATCAAAGTCATGAGTAAACAAGACATGTTTATGCGGGGTATTAATCCCGATGATAGTAGTGTTATCAGTAAAAGAGCCGATGGTAAATATTTGGTTAAAATCAAGAAGGGGTCATAATCACCAATGAGAATAAGCAAATCTGCAATATGTACAGATTAATACTTGCTCTAATTACCACTTTCACTCTTATTTCTTCATGTAAGACACCGGCAGCTACATCCACCACAGCTTTAAACAGTCCTGAAATTGTTCTTTTTAAAAAAATAGAAGCTGCCTCTCTTGACTATAAATGGTTCGCCGCGAAAGCGAAAGTCACAATAGAATCTGAAAATTTATCAGGCAGAGGAAGAATGAACATCAGGATGAAAAAAGACAGCTTGGTATGGTTCAACTTTAAAAAAATATCCATTGAAGGTCTTAGAGGAATAATTAACCCTCAAGGATTCACCTTACTCTATCGTACAAAAAATATTTTTGAAAAAGGAAAACTACATGATCTCGATCAGAAATATCACTTGCCCCTAACTTTTATAGAAATACAGAATTTTCTCAGTGGAGGGCTTCCTCTACCCTATCCATCCACTATAATATATAAGAAGGAAAAGTTTTATCACATGATATCAGGGAGAAATAAAGATTATAAGATTGAATATAAATTTGATGCCCAATTAAACCTTGAGAAATATGTAATGACGGATCAGCAAAATCGTACATTGCTTGTGAATCTTAGTAAAAAAGACGAAGAACTAGGTATTTATAAAAACAGAAAGCTCACCTACTACAACCATAATAAAAAATTAGGAATACTTGAGATGGACCTTTCTAATATTGAGATCAATGTACCGAAAAAAATGCCTTTTACTATCCCTGAGCATTATACTGAGTATTGACTCCTACACTCAGGACTCTATTACAGCTATAGCAAATGTGATAACTGAACGCGCAGCACTACAAGAAGCGCTATTGCTATCACTGGAAGCATTAGAGGCATTACCAAAAAAAAACAATATCAATGAATATGATCTCCTCCAAGTACATATCACTAATAGTAGACAAATGGCTGACATACTGAAAACAGAGAATGACCTTCTTACTTTACAATTACAAACCAATAGGCAACACATAGACACTTTTAATGTAAGGGTCAATAAAAAAACATTACAGCACCAACAAGTGCTAAAAATAATATATAAGCAAAAATTATTGAACAATGATTTGCTCCATATTATTTCCTCAATATCTTTTCACAAAACTTGGTTAAAATACAGGTATTCTCGCCAATTTGAAAATTTTGTAAAAAAAGAAAAACAACAACTTATAGCCTTAAAAGAAAACAGAGAAAGAACCAACAAAACCATAGAGGGTAAGCTGATTAATATAAAATACAACAGAAATCAGCTAGAAAGAACACTATTAGATTTAGAAGAAGAGGAAGAAAGACTTGCCATGATAGTAAAGAAACTAAAAAGAGATAAAGCAAAAACAACAAGCCAGATTAAGGCAAAAGAAACTTTTAAACAACAATCACAAATGATAATAATAAAGGACAGAAAAGATCCATTTTCTCTTACTCCAAATCCCGAAGATGCTAAAGTAGATTCTAATAATCCTGAAAATAGATCATTTACCTCTAAAAAAAGAAATCTCATCTGGCCTGTAAATGCAGGGTTTATTGCTGAAAAATTTGGAAGAAGGCCACATGATATAGTCCCCAATATATGGGTAGAAAACAATGGCGTAGGTATAATGACACATGTTGGTGAAAATGTAAAAGCTGTTCACAAAGGCCAAATCAAAGAAACACCAAAGATTACTAACGAAGGTTATATGATCATTATAGAACATGGTGATTTTCTAACATCTTACTTCACTTTAGCGAGTATATTTGTAAATAAAGGCGATTGGGTGAATGAAGGTCAGATTATTGGAAATATTTCCAAATCTCCATCCTCACAACCAATCCTCCGGTTTGAGATTTGGAAAGGGTATAATAAATTAGACCCTGCTCAATGGTTACAGAAAAGATAACATGTTAGCTATGGCGCTTTCTATATAACGACACAGCCCTAGAGCTGTTTGAACAAAAATGAGTCGTTTTTTTTCAATCAATGCTCATTTGAGTTGCAATAGCAGCATTATTGTTACTCAAATAGGCGCAAAGTAGAGGAAAAAGAGTCGTTTTTTAAAAAATGGCGTCACTCTGTAGTTGCCTTTTTATTACTACTCCGGTAGTGTTAAATTTGGGTAAAAAAAACAAATTTTTACCTGGT
>JAZGFD010000286.1:0-2047 GCA_036479115.1 Saprospiraceae bacterium
ATGGCCATCACTTCGCCTACAGATTTCATTTGTAGACCCAGTTTGTTTTCTGATCCCTTGAATTTATCAAAATTCCAACGTGGCATTTTTACAATGACATAATCTAAAGTCGGTTCGAAAAAAGCAGAAGTGGTTTTAGTAATTTGATTTTTTAATTCATCAAGATGATATCCTAAGGCCAATTTAGCAGCGACTTTCGCAATTGGGTATCCTGTGGCCTTGCTTGCCAATGCTGATGACCTAGATACTCTAGGATTTATTTCTATACAGATAAGTTCTTCATTTTCAGGGTTTAGGGCAAATTGTACATTGCACCCTCCTGCAAAATTTCCCATTGAGCGCATAAGTAAAATAGCTTCATTTCTCATTTTCTGATAAGCGGTATCAGATAGTGTCATTGTCGGAGCCACTGTGATACTATCACCTGTATGAATACCCATAGGGTCTAGATTCTCTACTGTGCATATGATGACCACATTATCATTGGCATCTCTGAGCAACTCTAATTCGTACTCTTTCCATCCCAGTACGGCTTTTTCTACTAGTACTTCGTGTGTAGGAGATGCATTGAGTCCTCTTTTTAGTGCTTCATCAAAATCATGTGCTTCCATTACAAATCCACCACCAGTACCACCTAATGTATAAGAAGGCCTGATTACGAGTGGGTATCCTATTTTTTGAGCGGCTTCTTTGCCTTCCAAAAATGAATTTGCAATAAAAGAATCAGCCACTTTAAGGCCCAGTTTAATAACATGATCTTTGAATGCCTCTCTATTCTCAGCTAGCTCTATGGCATTAATATCTACACCTACTAGCTTCACTCCATATTTTTTCCAGACACCTTGACTCTCGGCTTCTATGGCAAGGTTAAGGGCTGTCTGCCCCCCCATTGTTGGTAATATTGCATCTATCTGCCGCTCTTCTAAAATCTCTATAATACTTTCTACTGTAAGAGGTTTAAGATAGATATGATCTGCAGTAACAGGATCAGTCATAATGGTAGCAGGGTTAGAATTGATAAGGCTTACTTCAATTCCTTCTTCTCTCAATGCTCTGGATGCTTGAGATCCAGAATAATCAAATTCACATGCTTGACCTATGATAATAGGCCCACTCCCTATGATTAGAATGGATTTTATAGATTGATCTTTAGGCATCTGTAATTGTAAATTCGGGCAAATATACCTAATAGGTAAATATAAGTGGCATTGAATTACCCGACGATGAATACTAAGCCCTTTTCGAAAACTCACAAACCCAAAAAAATCACTTCGACAAGCTCTGTATTAAGCTTTCGGCAAACTTTGAGCCTACTCCGAAAAGATAGAAAATATTAAATGTTTCTTTGTAACTACTCAGGTACGATTAAAGGAGAATTAAGTTTGGACAATTTGCATCATAGTTGAGTGCATATTGAGGTTTCTTTTTCTCAAAGTATCACAAACAGACTTTAGGGTACAGAAGACGTGTTGGCCTGATTTGAATATGCCCGATATTTTAACCTTGACCTTAGCCATTCTAATAGCACGTTCAGAACCGTTATTATCAGGAGGCACTTCCAAATGATAAAGAAAAGTGAACAGAAAGGGTCTGTGTTTAAGCATAGATTTTTGAAAAGTCAGGCTTTTATGATATTTTTCTTCGTTGAGGTATTCCATTATAAGGTTATCCATTTGTTGCTCCAAATCTTGTGCTATTTGGTCATTTTCTACTAAGTCTTTTTGTTTTTCATCGCAATCTTCTCTGATTTTTAAGCCTTTGAGTAACAATGTTTTAAATTGTTCTGCCCATTGTCCCCTTTCCAATTCTATCAGATAAATCAATTCTCTTAATAAATGAGCGATACAAAGTTGTTTGTCTTTTGTTTGTGTTTTTAATTGGGCAATCCTTTTGGAGATAGGGCTTCTATTGTTTGGAATCCTCAATTGTCTGAGGCTGCCAAATAAGTATTTTTTACGTTTTGCCATACCCAACTCCACCACTTCTTCCCATTCACTTTTATCCCCGTTTCATCCCCTCCTACATATATACTTTTCTTTATTTCTTC
>JAZGFD010000287.1:0-13710 GCA_036479115.1 Saprospiraceae bacterium
AACCTTCATCAAAATTACCCGTCAATTTATCCTTGACAGAGCACTAGAATGGAATATCATCATCATTCATTTTACTTGGGCGAGTGATGATACCTGCATTCATTGACTCAGTGAATCCGTCAGAAATAGGTCGAAGTGGATCGTTAAAGTTCATAGAGCGATCGGGTTCAGTGAATTTGACATATTCTTTTATGAAGCGCAAAAAGACACTGCCCAAAGCGCCATTTCTATGTTTAGAAATAATAATTTCTGCTTCGTTAGGAGCAGATTCTAAGTCTTCATTGAGTTCGTAGTAATCAGGCCTATAGATGAATGTGACAATATCAGCATCTTGTTCAATAGCTCCTGATTCTCTAAGATCTGAAAGAACTGGTTTTTTATTACCACCTCGTGTTTCCACTGCTCTACTCAGCTGCGACAGGGCTATTACTGGCACATTAAGTTCTTTAGCCAGGCCTTTGAGTGATCTTGATATAGTACTTATTTCTTGTTCACGATTTGTTCTTCCTGCATTAGGAGCAGCTTGCATAAGTTGTAAGTAATCTATCACAATAAGTGATATGTCATGATTTTGTTTGAGTCGTCTACATTTTGCTCTAAGCTCAAAAATATTGATTGCAGGTGTATCATCTATAAAAATGGGCAGCTCTGCCATATTATCTACAGCGGCATTCAGCCTAGGCCATTCTTCTTTTGACAATTTCCCATTTCTAAGTTTTCTACTGTCTATCTCTGACTCCATGGATATGAGACGTTGTACAAGCTGTAAGTTACTCATCTCAAGAGAGAATACGGCTACGGCTTTGTTTTGAAGAGCGGCATTACGAGCCAATGAAAGAGTAAAAGCAGTTTTACCCATACCCGGACGGGCAGCGATGATAATAAGGTCAGAATTTTGCCACCCAGATGTGATCTTATCCAAATCAGCAAATCCTGTAGGCACACCAGTAATGGCATCTTCCTTTTGGGAAACTTCCTCAATTTCTCTCCTTGCCTTAATGGCCAAAGCGCTTAATTTTTCATACCCTGTATTTAGGTTTTTATCGGTAATGTCATAGAGGTTTTGCTCGGCTTTATCAAGTAGGTCAAATACATCTTTTGTATCTTCAAAAGAGTCTTTTATTGTTTCTGTTGACACTTTTATAAGTTGCCTCTGTATATACTTTTGTGATATTATTCGGGCATGATATTCTACATTGGCAGCGGATGCCACTTTATTGGTTAACTCTAATAAGTAATCCAACCCACCTATCTTGTCGAGATTTCCATTCTTTTTCAGTGCTTCATGTACTGTAAGCAAATCTATAGGCTGTGACTTTTCAAATAACTCAAGCATCACTTCGTATATTAATCCATGAGCATCCTTATAGAAGCTTTCTTTACGCAGTATTTCTATTACTGATGGCAACCCATCTCTATCTACCAAAAGAGCACCTACTACAGCTTCTTCTAGAGGGACAGCTTGTGGCATTATTCTGCCATATACCAGTGTGTTTAGGTCAGGTTCTGACCGTACAGGTTGAAGTCTTCCTCCTTTTTCAGATATTAGTGATTGTTGCTCTGCCATTGTTAATTTAAAATAGACTGTAAATGTACTATCGTATAAAAAGATTAAAGAATAGAACAAAACGCATAATGATCTTTTAAATGTGAACAATCAAGTAAATAGTGTGGAAATCTCAAAATTATTGTTAGTAACCTTTTTTCATTTTGTTAGAAAGGCGGGTGTTATGGAGGGTGAAAAATAGAAGGATCGAGCTTTGTTATGTTAAGAAAAAAATATATATAATTTTATGCTATGTGTATTTGGTTGATGAGAATAGAAATATTAAGAAAATAAGCCTGCTCCTAATCAATTCGGGTGTAGGCTTTATGTCAAATTTATTTTTTTTCTATCTTATTTGGCTTTTTGAATATTTGTAACTACTAAGCTGGTTTACTAATTCGTAGCTGGGGAATAGCATTTTTTAGCTGATATAATACTCCCAGAATTTCTATGAAAATTTGAGTTATATTTTTTCACCACTATCTGCTTTAATAGACGATAATAAAAAAGTAATCATGAATTGAAATCAAGATGCCCTACAAAAAAGTATAAATTTCAATAACTTTGGGATGATCATCCCTCAAGTGAGTAAGTGAAATCAATACCAATAATTATCATCAATTGGAATGGAATAGAAGATACCAAAGAGTGTATTGCTTCTGTGTTAGAGTTGTGCAATGTTCAATTTCATATACACTTAATAGATAATAATTCTGGTGGCAATGAAGGAAGCCTTCTAGAATCAAAATATGAGTTAAATTCCAATATTACAGTCTACAAATATTCTGAAAATTATGGTTTTGCAGGTGCTCATAATAAAATTTGGCAAGACATACTTTCTGTAGAAGACATTGATTATGTAGCTCTTTTAAATAATGATACTACTGTAGATCCTGAATGGTTGATACAACTCGTTATCTCTGCTCAAGAACATAAAGCACAAGTTATTGCTAGTAAAATGATACAGTATTATAAGCGTGAGTTATTGGATAATGCGGGCCACCAGGTTATTAGTACTGGGGAAATTGTACCAATAGGTCACAACCAGCCAATTGGGGATAATAATATTCCATTAAGTAACTCGGGTGCCTGTGGCGGCGGGTGTCTTTATGAGGCTCAAATGATAAAAGAAATCGGCTTTTTTGATTCCCATTTTAAAACAGGTTATGAAGATGCTGAATTTGGTGTCCGGGCTTTAATCCTTGGAAAAAAAACGATTTATAGTCCAAAAGCTGTACTGTATCACAAAGGAGGAAAATCAATAAAAAAAGTATTTGACAATAGGTATGCCATACACACCCAAAGAAATATATTGTATACATTCTTCAAATTATTCCCACTTATTCAGATAATATTTTACTACCCCATTATACTTTTTAAATCATTGGTTACAATAATTGTCAGTTTGATATTTCTTAAGTGGAACAATGCCAAAATATTGATAAAGGCTCATGTTGAATTTATTCTAAACGATTTTTACAAAGCCATCCAGGCTAGAAAAATGCTTAATGAAAACCACAAGTTTGATAATTTGATGACGTTTTATAGGAGTCAAAAGCCATTCGGGTCTTTTGAATTGAATAGATTATACACTTATTTAATTTTGAGAAAACCTTCTGCTTTGGATAAATACAGATAGTGTGAATGATTATTTTATAATATTTTGTATCTATTCTGGTAACATGCTTTGAGCCCAGCCTGATTTGACCAAAAGAGAAGCACAAACCTTAGTGAGTAGGTTACGTTATTTCTATGAGAAATTATTTTTTACCCACCATTCTCTTTATGCTCTTAATAACAATGGGTGGCAATATCTCTATAAGAATATCACTGACTGAATAATTGCTAAACGAAAAGGCTTTAGAATCATTTTTATTTCCTTTCCTAGGTTTGAATAATGTGCCGTGTTGTACATTTCTAGTGTTTGTTTCTTCTGCTGGCCGACCATTAGAATAGTAATATAATGCCAGAGACTTGCGGCTTCTGTCTTCTGGACAATTGAGCGAATCTGGATGACCGTGATAAGAAAAATCAGTAGTTGAGAAGACAGTTAGTGTGTTAAATATCGGCAGGATTTTGGCGCCGCATTCTGACATGTCATTATTCCATAATTCCAGATAACCGCCAAAAGATTTCTGCCAATCTTTATTGAGATATACGAGCACATTGATTCTACGATCTAGAGATGTTTCAGGATGCTTATTAAAGTCAACGTGTATTTTAAGCAGGCCTCCCTTTTTTATTTCGTGTTGTCCCCCACCAGAAAAGTGAGGATCAGGAATAAGCTGTTCCTTTATGCCTGTAAGTTTTTGTAAAAAATTGAGGAAGGGTTCAGAATTTAAAAAGTGCATCAATTTCTTAGTCTCTTTCCCAAAGAAAAGCTCGCCTTTGCTTCCATATTTAATTTCTCTAGTATTGTTATGAGAAATGGTTTTCTTTTTAGAAAGATCAGGAAATTCTTTTAATATCAAGTCTAAATAAGAAGTATTAAAAAAATCATGGAATGTTATATGGGGAAAAGGAGTAGCAGTGAGATAAATTGATTGATTTTTCTCTGCTAAAGCCATCAACTCCTTTGATGAACCTTCTATGTACTCATTCATTGATTAAGCAGTTTTTTTAGATTGTTGATAATTGTGCTTGGTTTTTCCTCTTTTATTGCTCTAAACAAAGTTCTAAAATTGGTCATGTTGAAATTTTGAATAAACTTTAAGGGTCTATTGGCAAAAGCTAAAAACAATTTTTTAGTTAGAAAAAAGTATGGATAATTTTTAGGTAGATAAATTTTAGTGCTTTTATAAAACGATGTATCATTTTTAATATCTTCAAAAATCTGGTCTAATAATAACTCTTTTTGTTTTTTCTCATCATCAGAGGTCAATACATTATAAATATCCGTAGCTATAAGTTGATATTTACCTTGTAAATTGTCTTTTTCTATTGTTGAATTTAACAGTTGGTTGTCAATAAAGTCCAACCTGATTTTAAGTTTGGCGACATTCAGAAAATCCTGAATTATTGGTATTAAATGACGGTTAGGATCATCAATCACATCATTAAAAGATATGATTCTTCGGTTTATATTTCTGCTTAATCTTTCTGCATTCAAAATATAATGTACTGTTAATTTATCAGCTTTGTTTATACAAAAAAGATTCCTTTTTTGAAGCGATGCTGATGCCTCCATAGGGTTTCTTATGATTAAAATTACTAATAATTCAAGATCGAATTTGTTTTGTAAGAGATCATTCCAAAAGGGTAGGGTAAGGGAAAAACGGGGATCTTTGATAGCAAATTTTTTAAGATCACTATAGTGGCTGTCAATGATTACTATGGCTTTTTTTTTCCATTTCTTCACTTTGTTGTCCTTCCACCACTCATCTCTTAAGGGTGCAACGCTGTGCCAATTAAACCCTTCTGATTCTAACAATGCATCATTGATAGCTATAATATCAGGATTTTCAAAAAAACCTTTAGGGTTGTCAAAAGAAGGTGACAATAGATTGCCACCAAAAGACAACCCGCACTTCTGAAGACATCCAGAAATAGCGGAAGTGCCACTGCGATGTGGGCCTAGGATGAGGATGCACTTTCTTTTGCTAGATTTCAAATTAAAAATTTACAAGGCAAAGTTATTATTATAACATTGCTCAATTATACTCTTTTCTGTTTCAATACGATAACATTTATCCAGTTTGCAGGTTAATTGACCATATTCTGTGTAATAGATTTTACAAAATGGGAGCAGGGTTACACTCTTTTGATACACCACTACTATACCTTCAATCCAGAAATATTAATCTACCATATGCAAATGCATAAAGGGTAAAAGTAGAGAGTAGATATAGTGGCTGAACCTTTTGTCGTCTGACTATTAAAAACAAAACGGTTAATATCAATATTCCATTAAAAACTCTTCCATAACTTAAATCACTTCTATAGATAGATTCACTTAAAAACAAAGCAAATACCAATGATACCAACAGGGATATAGCAATCCACAAATTCCAATTGTCATTTTTAATTTTTATTTTACTCAATGCCTTTATGAGGGTGTAAAAAATCCAAAGTGTAAAAACAATATTGTAGACATAATAAATGAGAAAAGCATACTGGTCATCATTTGAAGTATACCAAAAATTTTTAAACCCCAATACCTGAGAGGATAACATGCCTTTAAACGGGATGGATTGAATGTCACCTACATGATGTCCTCCTAAATCCAAATAAATATATATTTTCCATGTAACAATCAAGAGAATGGGCAGACATGCTAAAAGAGCATTGAGCGAAAAAAGTTTCTTTTCCTTGTACAATGCAAATAGTAGGATTATGGACAAAGGGCCTACAATGAGCACTGAAGTCTCTCTGGTAAAAAGGGCGCCACATGAGGCCAAAAAAATTAAAAAATACTTTTTTTTAATAAAAAAATAAGCGATGAGGGTAAGAAAAAAACCTTCTAAAGTCTCGGCTAGATTTTTAGTCAAAGCAATGTGGCTTCCTATCAATCCTGCAAATAATAATATATATATGGGATACGAATTATATGCCACGATAAGCTTGTAAGCTATAAGAATAGAAAACGATATGGCTAATAAATTAACCATGATCATGGCGCCTGGCACCCAATGTGGATTGCCAAAAGAGAGAAGATGAGAAAGAACCGGGTATAATATCCGTTGTTTGCGATAGGCCAAATTACTCATGAGCCCAAATGCATGATGATCCCTATTAGTGGGATCTAAAGCCAACTGATAATACGAAATACCATCATAGCCACGAGAATCTTTTATCACCTTTAAGGGATAAACTAATTTCTGCTTGAGCACTAAATATTCTCCTGCTCCGATAAAATATGTCAGATCAAAGCCTCCTGATGCCAACCTTCCAAATGATACTAAAAAAGGCAAACATAGAGCAATAATCAAATACTTCTTTAGAGTACTGCTTTCATTTTTTGAAAAAAAATGTCTATTTAATTTCCCTAAATTTCTGTCAATATAAGCTAATGATAATTTCACTTTCTTTGTGTTAGCCAAAACCCAATTTTAATTCCTTACACGATGAAAAACGTTACAATCTACATTATTTCTTACAACAGGCTCACCACTCTTAAAGAGTCTATTCATTCATACTTAAAATTTTCTGATTATAGGGATATTGTAATTTTGGATAACGGTTCTGATTATCCTCCTCTTTTGCAATATCTGAGGGATTTATCACAATTAGGTACAATGGTGGAGTACCTCCCAAAAGTGTATACCAGAGAAGAAAGGGGTAAGCTCAACAAAGTGATCGCTAGGGAAAATGAGCTTAGAAATAATGACTATTATGTCGTTACTGATCCCGATATTGCTTTTCTAAATCCTCCTAAAAATATCTTGAAGACATACATTTTATTGTTAGAAAATCTGGATGTTGATGTAGTAGGCCCTATGCTATCTATTATTGACATACCAAAAGGCTATCCCGGCAGAGAGTATGCTTGGAAACTTCATGTCCAGCAATTTTGGCATCGCAACCCGTCGAAAATAAAATTAAATAATGAAAATGTATTTTATCTCCTTCACAAAATTGACACCACATTTGGAGTTTTTAAAAGCTCCTATTCTTGGAAACGACAGTCAAAAGGAGCTCGAATATATGCACCTTATGAGGCCAAACATTTAGATTGGTATTTCACTATAGACAACCTGCCAGAAGATCAGAAATATTATAGTGAATGCGTAAAAAATGTGGCAATGTCTCATTGGAGTGGTAGGTATTTAATAAATGAACCATTTAATTATTTGCCAAATTTTAGAAAGAAAATAAAAGTCGTTACTAAGAATGGAGTGGAAGATTATAGTCTTCCAAAAAATAGGGCGTACCACCGGCAAATTATTTCAACATTGTCTTTTTTTATTGAAAAATTGTTTTGGATCAGGAGTTAAATTTTTGGAGTATGTATTAGAAAATCTAATTTTGATGAGTTTTCGTCCAGACACTATCTATACAACATTATACATGGTTACAAATCTAAAAAAATAAAAAATACGTTGGGTAATAATAACGTGTATATAAAGTAGCGAATTGTTTTTTCAATCAAATATGAGTCCACTCCGGAAACAGACATTTTTCACAAAATGAGTTGTTTTGGATGAGATTTACATTTATTGAGATTCGGTGATGCCTGAGTATCAGCTAATTGAAAAAAATATAATGATCGCCAAAAGAAACTTTTTTGATTTTGTGTGTTTCCGGAATGGGCTCAAATATACTATTACATTTTCAGGCCTACCAAAAGACCTTTTTGCATACAATCCCCATTGTTTTTCAAACAAAGTATCGTATAAAGATTGCAGTATACTGTGTAGATACGATGCAGGTTCAGATTCTAGCCCCAAGTATGCAGTACTCCATTCAATGCCTATTTTTGTCTCTAAATGTTCGGCTTATTCATCAAATTGCAATGCCCCCTACTGGCTGTGGACCAGATAGTCGTTGATCTGCTTCTTATTGAGATGTTCGAGGCTACACTTATAATAACGTGTCAAGTGAGCTTGGTATCTTTAATAGTTCCTTTAGTGTGCTTTTAGTTTTGCCGTTAATAGCAAAGTATACAGCTTGTCGATATGCCAAAGCTGAATATTATGTTGACTGATCCGGAGATTTTAGCTATGGGGATATCGACGGAAAGAGTAAGAGGCAGAAGATAGCAGGGGCGGCAAAGAATGGAGGTATGAACTCCACCACAAAATGATTCGTAATAATTTTAACACAATACAAAATTGTTGAATCTCCCTTCAAATACCTCATCTATTCAGCCAGTTGCTAACATTTTTGATGAGTTTCGTTCAACCCCTAAGTAAAGTTCGACAAACGCTTGATGCAAAACTTGTCGAGGTGAACTTTTTTGGTTTTGTAGGTTTCGGAGTGGACTCAAGTATATACTTTCAAAATAGGGTAAATAAAAAGGAGCGGTGTACCCCCCAGTAACCGCTCCGAAATTCTCCAATACTTAATCCCTTAAGTATTTTCAAAAGTTAAAGAACTGCTTAACCCAATGAAAATATCGTGCCAAAAGAGGGGATAATGTTAATATTTTTTATGTGCGACGGCTTTTTCCAATATTACAATATACGGTAGAGTGCATCCTTTTTTTAAAATCAGATTTAGATAGTAGTTTTTTTATTAAAAAGGGAAGCCAAATTGGAATGAGAAAGTAGATTCATCAAAATCAACATTATCAGACAGGGCATTCATAAAATAGAATGAAAGGTGAGCTGCATCATAAGGACTTATCCAAAATCCCCCACCAAAAGCTTGATGCCATCCTTCTTGTGATATTTCATTTTTATTCCATACTCTGCCATAATCATAGGCTCCTATAATTCCGAATGTGAATGGCATTATTTTACTAGGTACTTTAAACAATTTGATTCTCAAGTCATTGCTCCATACGAGTGATGATTTTCCTCCAATTCTGTTTTCGCGAAAACCCCTTAAATGTTTGTTTCTTCCTAAAAATTGTGCTTGATAGAAAGAAAAATTACCATAATTAATACCGCCACCAATGCGTGTAGCCCATACGAATGGCTGAGGTAATGGGATAAAATTATAAGCGGTAAGATGACCGCCAATATATAAAAACCCATTACCTGATTCACCTACATCATAGCTATATCTAGTATCAAATGAAAAATCTAAACCAGTAGTGGGAAAGATACTAGAGTTCATCTTTTTTAAAGTATAATTTATACCCAGACCGATGTAGTGATTCGTTGCTTTTTCAGTTTCAAATATTGTAGTCGTTGATATAAACTTACCTTCATTTTCAGTTAGATTAGCATATTCATAATAAGGAGCAATAGTAAATTTGTGCAATCTATTTAAAGATGCCCATTGCACTGCTGGGCTGATATGAATGTGTTGTTGCCTATATTTAAACTTATCATAATCTTCATCTTCTGCAAACGCAAATGCTCTATCATTAGATAGACCAAAGAAGTTGTCACGATCCGAAGGTAAGGATACATCTATATTCATTAGAAAATCTGCTTGGCCTATTACCCTTACATATTCACCTGTATATTTCAGATTAAATTCACGAGATCTAAAGGCATAGCTACTTTTCAGGATGTGATTTACTCCATATGGTATCTTTCTCCATTTATATTTTTGTGAATTATGCAAATGGGTAAGAATTAGCCCATCATCGTTATTGTATGAAATAAGAGGAAGGTTTATAGTGGCATCATAAGCAAATTCTTCTCTGTTAAAATCATGTTCTGAAGCATCTTTGATTTCAATAAACTTAGCCTCTGTGCCTAGAGAAGATTTATCAGAGAGAGATGAGTCATATATTCGTGTCATTTTTCGGCTGCCACTTACTGAGGATTGGTCTTTGACAGTATCCTTTCCCTTCCCACCTATCACTCTTATAAGGATGCTATTTTCCTGATGACCTTGTAATAGTATTACATCTTTGGCTCCCAAGCCATATATCCTTATCTCCTTTGTCTCGGAATAATAAAATTTTCGGTAGTAGGTCTTCCTTGTTTTCTTTCCTTTTTTATTAAGATCATAGACTGTGACATCAGTAGAAAGGTCTGGATTTCTTATAATTTCGAATTGATCCTTTTTGTCAGTGCCTGGAATATTCACGTACTTGGCTATTTCAGAATACAGTAAATCAGCATATCGCACTAGGTCTTTTTTGCGCTGCAATAATTTTCTTTTGTATGTCTTTCCTCTTAGTTTTTGTATGGATTTCGGTAGAGATGCTATACTCTCGTCTATGGCTTTCTCCGTAATGTTAATAGTAAGTTCTTGAGCGGCTTTTCGCCAATCACTACGTTCCATCTGATTGGTAAAATGACGATCAAAATGGCGGGCATTAAAACCAAGGTATTTTACATTTTTTATTTTGTCATCGAAGAATACAAATTTTCTTAACTCAGGGCTTAATATTTTAGTAATGCGGGGTACGAGTCCTTTATATCCAAAGAAAACCTGGTCTCTATCTCTTGGCACTGGTTCATAAAAATGAAGGTCTTTCCCATCCACTTTTACTTTTGATCTGGCCCATCTCCATTGGTCATCATGACGATCCCAATCACCCAGAAAAATGTCAAATATTCTAGACTTTAAGACCTGTTTTTGATTGATCCTGGCTTTATCACTTTTTCTAAGAGCTTTGAGCACATCATTGTATCCTACTATCTTTTTGGTATTGTCTTGAAATTCCTCGTGTTCCCATTTACCTGCTGGCCTCTCTTCATAGAGATATAGTGCATTGGCAAAGGCTTCATTAAAATCTCCAAGTGCTTCTTGTTCCTTAATGTATACGATTTCGGGATGTGTATAATGTACTCCAGCAGCTTTTGCTAATGGCGGCACCGCCAAAGCCGCATAAGGTTGCGAAGCAGCTA
The DNA here is from genome assembly GCA_036479115.1 of Saprospiraceae bacterium. Taxonomy (GTDB): domain Bacteria; phylum Bacteroidota; class Bacteroidia; order Chitinophagales; family Saprospiraceae; genus UBA7328. The sequence goes on from JAZGFD010000287.1 coordinate 10,960, forward strand.
TTTGATCTTGAAAAATGGACTGTATTAATGTGCCTCTGAATTTCGGGGGTACTATCTTTACCACTCCTTTTTGTACAGATCTTAATACATACTGTTTGTTGTTTGGCGCCCTAAGTCTAAGAGAGTTACTGCTGAATCCACCGCCTTTTTTTATTGGGACCAAACCTCCGTGTTCTGTACTTAGGTTGAGATTTCTTACTTCTACTTGAGTGTTCCAATCCTCCCTATATGTTTTTCCAAAAAGAAATTGATGGAATTTAGATGTACTGTATACCCCTGAAGCTTTAGATTTATTAGAGAATGAAGAAAGCACATATGGCTCTACACTTTTAGGAGCTCTGAGCGGTTTTTTAATAATGGTTTTAGAAAAAGGCACCTTTTCCCCTTTTTTATCAATTGTTACAAATTTTAGAATTGCCGAGCCATCTTTATAAAATCTAATTCGGCTATAACCTCTCTTGTTGCTTGCAAAAAGTGCTTCTTTATCTTTTCTGAGTCCAGTGCGTTTTGAGCCAGAGCCACTTACGATGTAATGATTGCCACCTTTGAAAAAGTACTGAAGAGAATGCTCATGACCACTGGCTATAATCACATTGTCATGTTCTTTTAGGGCATCTAGCACTTCTTCTTTGAAGCGTTGGTAAGTTGGGTGAGGCAAATCTTGCTTGGCGCCAAAGGCCGTTCTAAAAAATGGATAAAGAAATCCTAGGCCAGGCAAGGGAATGTAAAGTTTATTATTAAGTTCAGTAAGAGGAAAAAGCAACTGCCTTAAAGTATAATGGCCATTATGCGGGCCATTGGTAAACAAAGGATGATGAAAAGCTAAGATGATAAATTTATCATCATATTGATCCAGCCTATCTTTCAGCTCCTGTATGATTTCATATGTATTCTTATTACTACACTTATCAAATCCCTCGTCATCACCATGGGGATGTAACCACCATTGGCTATCCATTGACAGTAGAATAACGTTTTTACTAAGTTTTTTTACTTCAGGGCCTGGACAACCCTCGTCAGGAATCATAATATCGCCTTTGTCAAGATAAGATTCGATATATTCTTCCTGAGCATTTATGTGTTTTAGTCCTCCTTTTTTTGCGTCATTCCAGTCATGATTGCCTGGAATAAAATAAACCTTCCCTTTAAAATTTTTAAGGTTGTCAAGTTGTTTATTCATTTTTTTTTCTGCCTCTTCTCTACCTGGACTTCCTTTTGGAGGTAGCCCATTGTGATATATATTATCACCTAGATAAACAATAGCAGACTTTTTCGACTCACGATCTAGATTGTTTCTTAATGATGATAACACTGGATCAATGTCATTCAGAATGGGATCTCCTGTATCACCAATAAGGTAAAGAGTATATTCTTCTTCTTTTTGAGAAAAAACTAAAAACTGAAATAAAATAATAACTATAGTAAGAAATACCTTCATAAATTTTTCAAAATAATTTTTAATTCCTGCTTGTAACTACTCCTTTAGTATTGTATTATGATATTTTTATATCATATTACTATATATAATTTTTCTTTTTGTTTCTTTTTCTTTTGTTGAATTAACATTTTATTTTTAATATAAAAAATAACGAAGGTGAACTATAACTACTCATAAGCACAATGGCTTATCTGAATTAGTCCTCCGTTATTCAACAGGTTAATCACTATGTAGAAATTCAGGATTAAATGCCTACTAAAGGAGTTAGTTTTAATCTATTTTTTTCAACTAAAAAATATTACAATGTATTCATTTTTTATCGGAACTGATGTATCCAAAGCCACCATCGATGTTTCATATCATGGTGGAAGCAAGGCTATTTACTTAGGTCAATTCTCAAACAATGTTTCTGGGTTTAAAAAAAGGGTGGTTCAACTTGAGCAAGTCACCCAGTCACCCAGTCACTAAAAACATCTTGGTTTATTTGTTTTGAAAATACAGGGGTGTATTCTAAATCATTCTTAGAATGGCTATTCAGTCAAGGGATTCATTGTTGCGAAGAAAACGCTCTTAAAATTTCAAAATCATTAGGAATAAAAAGAAGTAAAAGTGACAAAGCTGATTCAAAAGATATCTGCCAATATGTTTATGAAAAAAGAGGCGTTATGGTACCCACTAAGTTATCTAAACCGTTGATAATCACACTTCGGCGGTTACTATCACGCAGAAATTTACTGGTTAAGAGTAAACGATCATTTAGTAATAGTTTGACCGATCAGAAGCCAGTTGCTAATCCAGAAATATTCCAAGTTATGGATGAACACAACAAAGCAATGATTGACATGCTTGCTCAGCAAATTATAGAAATAGACCTATTAATAAAAAGCACCATTAAGCAAGAAAGTCAGACTGCTACTAATGATGAATAGTTACGTAGTGTTAAGGGTATTGGCCCAGTAATAGCTGCATACTTAATTGCATTTACAGATAACTTCACCACTTTTGACAACTCAAGACAATTTGCTTGTTACTGTGGAATAGCCCCTTTTCCTAACCAATCTGGAGCTAAAACAGGTAAACTAAAGTGAGCCATATGGCGAATAAAACAATCAAAGCTTTGCTATCTAATGGCATCAATTCTGCCATACAATGGGATGGGGAAATAAACAAATATTATAACAGAAAAATAGCTGAAGGAAAGGCAAAAGGAATCGTATTAAATGCAGTAAAAAACAAAATAGTTCATCGCGCATTTGCTGTGATCAAAAGGCAAACTCCTTATGTAAAACTGACATATTGAAGAAAAATGTCTC
>JAZGFD010000288.1:0-12067 GCA_036479115.1 Saprospiraceae bacterium
GTACAGTTGGGCTTAAATATTCCGATTCTGGATTGGGGAAGAAGAAAATCAGCCGTAGGTATTGCCAAAGCTCAAAAAGAACTCATAGAGCAACAAATAGCCCAAGACAATCTCGATTTTGACAATGACATTGTACAAGTGGTAAGTAACTGGGAACAACTACAGAAGGAGGTAAAAATTCAAGAAGAAATACGCGAAGTATCTCTTGACAGGTTTGAAATATCTAGGCAAAGATATATCCTAGGTGCTATAAGCATCACTGATCTGACCATCGCCCAGAGAGAAAAAGATCAAGCACAACGAGACTTTGTAGACACCTTGAGATCTTACTGGATCACCTATTACCAAATTAGAAAATTAACTGGTTTTGACTTTGAAAGTAAGAATCCGATTACATATTCATTTTAATTAAGCATTGACACAAAATAATCATACAATCATGATACAACTTCAAAATGTAAATAAAGTCTATCGTACTAAAACGATAGAAACTATGGCACTACTTAATATCAATCTTAATATTGATAAAGGAGAGTTTATATCCATTATGGGCCCTTCTGGATGTGGTAAAAGCACATTACTCAATATCATCGGCCTCTTGGATGAACCATCAGATGGAAATGTTAAAATAGATGGCTCCACATTACCAAAATACAATTCAAGGGATATGGCCCAATTAAGAAATCAGAAATTGGGTTTTATATTTCAGAGCTTTCATCTTATTCCAGATCTTACGGTGAGAGACAATGTGGAGTTGCCACTTTTATACAGAAAAGTGGGAAGTAAAGATAGAAAGAGAATGGCTGAAGAAGCACTAGAATCAGTAGGCCTAAAAAATAGAATAAGTCACTTTCCCAACCAGCTGTCAGGAGGCCAAAAACAAAGAGTGGCTATAGCACGTGCCATAGTAGGTAACCCCGAAATAATATTAGCAGATGAGCCTACAGGAAATCTAGATAGTGTAATGGGTGGTGAAATAATGGATATTCTGTTAAATCTAAATTCTAAAAATAACACCACTATAATCATGGTAACTCACGATGAGGCTATGGCTAAAAAAACCCATAAGCTCATGAGGCTTTATGATGGGCAACAAATAGCTTAGTCACCACTAAAAAAATAAAAATGATAAGTAATTATATAAAACTGGCCATTAGGGTGCTGGGGCGAAATAAGTTTTTTACGGCCATTACTCTTTTTGGCATCAGCTTCACATTAGCAATACTTATGCTGATTATATCTGTGCTAGAGACAGAGGTGGGCGAGACACCTCCACTTACGGATAAAGATAAGATGGTAATTCTTCCCAGCCTACAATTAAAAAGGCAATTTTATGATACTATCTATGCGTATGATACTACAATGTACAAGAGTGCTCAGATAATAGATACAACATTTACACTTAAGGAAAATGGGTCCAATAATTCTAATAATGAATTTGCACACTGGTTTTTAGACAAGCATTTATCTAAGGTGCCCAATGCTAAAAATTATACGTTTTTTAAAAGTGGTGAGATATTTAACTCTTATGTTAATAATTCTAAAGTGGAGATGAGGGTCACTTTTACAGACCACAGGTTTTGGGAAGTCCTTGATTTTCAATTTGTAGAAGGTTTTGGGTTTGGTGCACAATCTGTAGAAAGAGAAGAGCCCGTGGCTGTCATCACAACAGATCTTGCTGATAAATACTACGGTAGAACAAATAATATTATAGGCGAGATGATAGAAATGGATGGAAAAAACTATAAGATAATGGGCTTAGTTGAGCCTGCTGGGGTGTCCCTTTTAGCAGTGGATATTATTGTGCCTTATACACATGCTGCTATAGGATCTGTGAGAAGTAACGAATCAGGTTTTGGAGGTTATATGGCTATTTTTCTAGGCGAAACTAGTGCTGACATTAAATTGATAAAAGAAGATATAAAATATATCAATTCTAAGACTGAGGTGCCTGTTGCTGCTCAGGGCAAGTATGACATAATAAAATTTGATGCTTTTGGCTACCACGAAACTTATGCAGGACAGATTCTCGATCTAAATGATGAGGCAAAGAGTCTATGGATAATGAAGTTAATCATGATGGGTCTTATTGGCCTGTTTATCCTATTGCCTACATTAAATCTAATTAATCTAAATGTAAGTCGCATCATGGAACGCAGCTCAGAGATAGGTGTACGTAAGGCATTTGGTGCAGACCAAAGAGTAATACTCACACAATTTGTGATAGAGAATATAGTCCAAACTTTTATAGGCGGCCTGATAGGTCTAGTCATGGCCATAGTGTTACTCAACGTAATAAATGAAGCAAAACTTATGGGAGATATCATATTGAAATTGAATTTAAGATTCTTTATCTATAGCTTTTTAATCTGTCTGCTTTTTGGATTGGTATCAGGGATATTACCCGCTTACAAAATGTCCAAAATGCATGTAGTAACAGCTTTAAAACAAAACAAATTATGATCAAGCATATACTCACACTCATCTGGAATAAAAAAGGCTCTAATACACTATTAATGATAGAGATACTACTAGCATTTCTAGTATTATTTGCTGTACTAAGTTTTGTGTTCTTTAATATGGATCGACTGTCAGAGCCTTTGGGATTTGAGACAGAAAATCGAAAATACATCAGATATGGCAATCTAGATCATATAGAAGGAGACTCGATAAGAAATCTTGCTGTTAGAGAGCTCAAAAGGTCACTTCAGGATTTAGAATTGGTAGAGAGCGTAAGTCTTAGTCATGATGTAAGCCCATTTGCAGGGAGTAACTGGTGTAGTGGCAGCGATGACATGGGCTTCAATATAGAGGCTTGTTACTCAGTAGTAGATTACGATTTTGTGAAGACTAACGGCATGAAAATCGTAGCAGGTCGAGATTTTAAAGAAGAAGATATGGCTGCTACATACCCTGTGCTATTAGCCAATAAGACATTTATGGATGATACTTTTGGGGATAAGGATATGATAGACAGCATCATTGGCTACAATGGGGCTAAACGTCAGATCATAGGGGTGGTAGAAGAATATAAATATGATGGAGAGTTTGCCGAATCACAAAACAGAATATTGCTTTTGTCCACATCAAAAAATAGCAGTTGGGCCAGACTTACCAATGCATATATCAAACTCGATCCATCTGCCGATGTAGCCTATGAAGAGAAGATCAGCAAAATTGTGCAGAGTGTAGTTAAAACCACAAATTTTGTGATTCAGGATGCTCCATTGCTTAGAAAACGTGCCAATCTGGATACATGGATTCCTATGATCGCTCTTTTAAGCATATGTGCTTTTCTTTGCCTTAATGTAGCTCTCGGCCTATTTGGAGTATTGTCTTATTCTATTAGTCAACGCAAAGCCGAAGTAGGGTTACGTAGAGCCATGGGAGCACACGCAGGATCTATTATTCAGCAGTTTACAATGGAAGTAGTAATCCTAGCAGGAATGGCCGTTTTAATTGGTGTTATTTTCGCTATTCAGATTCCTTTACTAAATGTAATGGATGTAGAAAATTCTATATTTTTTAGAGGGATTCTTTACGCCACCATTATTATATTAGTCGTGGTGACACTGTGTGCATTGTATCCTAGTATACAAGCCTCACGTATACATCCTGCGACTGCACTACATGAAGATTAATAAAGCCACAAATTTCTGATACACTCAAGTTTGAGCCCACTCTGGAAACACACAAAATCAAAAACGTTTCTTTTGACGATCTTTATATTTTTTTAAATTAGCTGATACTCAGGCATCACCGAATCTCAATAAATGTAAATCTCATCCAAAACAACTCATTTTGTAAAAAATGTCTGTTTCCGGAGTGTACTCAAGTTTCTGATATTATTAATGATTAGTGACAACTCAGGTGACTTCAGTTTAGGTTAAGAATGGCTACTTTATCACTATACTTAGGTTAAGTGTATCAAATTTAAGATGGGGTAGCATTATCAAGATTCACTAACGTATAAAATAAATTAGTAGTCACACTGACTGTATATACAATATATTATTTGAGAAGTCAGTATTTAATATTGTAGTCATCATAGAAAGGCTAAAGGCCTTTAAGTTGAATAGCCAAGGGCGTTGCCATTGGTTGAGTAACGATAGTTGTGATTTGCTGAATTTTTTAACCAAAAATGATGACAAATTTTTCATTAGTAAAAAGTACTGATTACATACTCATACAAAAAGGTGGCCATGAAAAAATCAAAAACATTAATTTTAGAGAAATGAAAGTATGTAACTATACCGTATAGCACAAAATGAAAATGCAAAAAATACTGATAATAGACGACGACATTGCAGTTTGTAAAAGCCTTGAACTCCTTTTAAGAAAATCAAAATATGATGTCAAAAGTATAAGCCATCCTTCAGCAGCCATGGATGTGCTATATGATTTTCAACCTCAGTTGGTTTTACTGGATATGAATTTTACTGTAGACACTTCTGGCAGACAGGGAATGAAAATGCTCCAAAGAATAATGGAATATGATTCTTCTATTGTGGTTATTCTCATAACAGGATGGGCTACACTACAACTGGCCGTAGAGGGCATGAAGAATGGAGCCAAAGACTTTCTGGCTAAGCCTTGGGAGAATAAGCACCTATTGTCATCTATCAAGACAGCATTATCCCTTTACGGAAAAGACAGCATGTCAGAACTTGCTGTAGATCAAGGTAATATAATCGGTCACAGTACAGCGATTAAAAAAGTATTACAAACAGTAGAGCGGGTATCCAGTACAAATGCCAGTGTGCTTATTACTGGAGAAAGTGGCACCGGCAAAGAAATAATAGCAGAAGCCATTCATGCTAAAAGTACAAGGAGTGATTATCCATTTGTGAAAGTAAACCTCGGGGGTATTTCTACTTCTCTATTCGAAAGTGAGATGTTCGGGCATGTAAGAGGTGCATTTACAGATGCTAATGCAGATAGATCAGGGAGATTTGAGAAAGCACATACAGGTACTATATTTTTAGATGAGATAGGCGACCTTGCTTTTGAAAGTCAAGTAAAACTCCTAAGGGTATTACAGGAAAAATCATATGAAGTATTGGGCAGCAGCAAGACCATTAAAACAGATGTAAGAGTGATATGTGCTACCCACAAGCCCCTTGAGGAAATGGTAGGTGAAGGAATATTTAGAGAAGACCTCTATTATAGAATAAATCTAATTCAGATCCGCCTTCCTGCATTGTCAGAAAGGCGAGAAGATATCCCCTTACTCGTAGATCATTTTGTGCACAATGTGAGCAAGGCGTATGAAATTGACATGCCTTATATAGCTGATGAAGCGATAAAATGGCTATCTGAACAAACATACTCTGGCAATATTAGGCAATTGAAAAATATAGTGGAAAGAACCATCCTCATGGCGCTGAATAGTAAAGAATTGGGGATTGAAGATTTTCAAAACAATATGATGATGATTAAAAGGAATCTTACCAAAATAACTCTGCCTAATATTGGAGAGATGACATTAGATGAATTAGAATGTGGTATGATAAAGAAGGCTCTAGCATATCACAATCATTCTATTAGTAAAACTTCTCGCTCACTAGGCCTCACTCGCAGTAGCCTTTACAGGAGAATAGAGAAATACGATATCAGATAATTTCAATATATCCATCACAAGTTTTCGAGTTTTCTTCTTTTTCTTTTTTCTCAAATTCGCGTCAAATTTTATCCCACAACATTCTTTTAATGTCTATTCTTGATGCCCCGTCTTGTGACCCTATCCATAAGTACCCTTTAGAATCTACCATTACAGCATTTTGCTCGCTGCATGAGCCATTGATATCCTCACCATAGTAAAGCTGGTATAAAAAGGTGATAAAAGGATCTATGCGTAGGTAACCATGATGGCTCCCCGTCCATATTTTACCCTTGTAGTCGCTGACAGGTGAATAGAACCGTTCATTAATTTTTCCCAGATAGGTAAAATTGAAGGTAGAATCAATTTTAAATACTCCTGTTAAACTGGTTTCCGATTCAAACTTTACAAAAATATATGAATGTACATTATGAAAATAGGTTATTTTTCCATTCAGACACTACTTATGTTGTATCAATTTTAGCTATAGTTATATATAATTTAGGATCATATAATGATAAATACTTTTTTCTATCTTCCATAAATATATCTCACATTTATAGTATATCCTCAATAGCATACCATGCAGGGACAACTATGCCCTGCGCTAAAAATCATAATAGTAATACCTCATTCTGTCTTCATCCTTTATCGATTGATTAAAGTGTTCTACTTTTTTGAGTATACTCGAATCTGTTGCAGTATTGAGCAGTTATAATAATTCTGACAAAGTACTCATAACCCTAACTGCACTCTCATTCCAAGAGAAAAAGTTAGCTCTGTTATGACCTTTTTCTATCAATTTTTTTCTCAATTCAGTATCATTCACTAACAGATTTAAACTCACAGCCATTCCTCTTTCATCAAAAGGATCAACAAGTATTGCTGCATTTCCTGCCACTTCGGGCATAGCCGAGACATTACTAGTCAATACAGGCACTCCTGCCCGAAATCCCTCAATAATAGGAATTCCAAAACCCTCAAAGAGAGAAGGATAACACAGCCCGATTGTACAAGATAACAAAGCAGAAACATTTTCTACATGACCAAGCAAGATGATGTCTTTTTTCACCACAGAGTTTTCAATAGCTTGCTTTAAATCACGGTTATTCCAAGCCATTCTTCCTACTAATACTAATTTGATATCAGAGGGATATTGCTTTTTAAAAATATCAAAAGCCTTTATCAGTCGTACTACATTTTTGCGAGGATGCAGTGCTCCAATGTGTAGAAGATAATCACACCCTCTTGAAATTTTCCTTTTGAGTTTGAGCTTTTCTCCTGCCGATATTTTATTAAAGATCTTCTCACAGCCATTATAAGTAACTATTGTTTTGTTTTCTGGTACATTGTATTGTTGTATTACGTCCTGCTTAGTATATTCTGATACACATGCTACCATATCCGCTCTGTCATGATACTTTTTAGAATATTTTCTAAAAAATAATAAATGACTGCTCCTTATGTGTTCTGGATAATGTTCAAAAGCCAGATCATGGGTAACCATTAATGATGGCACATCAGTACTGAGAGAGCAAAAGTTATCAGGTGAAAAAAACACATTAGCGGCTATTTTTTTTAATACTCGAGGTACAGCCCACTCGTACCACATATGCCATAGATAAGGATGTCTTGCAGGAGGAAAAAGAGTATGTGGCACTACATTTGGTGCATATAGAAAACGATTGTTATACGCTCTGTCAAAAAAGAAATGGAACTCTACATCTGGGTTGTTGCGTACTAGTCTTTTGCAGATTTCATGTGTATAAATCCCTATTCCTTCTAATTGAGGCAGTAAAAATCGGGTATTTACGGCTATTTTTAACATAAGTATGTTCTCTATATCTACTCAGTTAGAATCTATTTTAGCAAAAAAAAGTCTTTTTTTACTTAAAAGCACATCACTTGAGTAATTATATTTTCTTAATGTCGTCTGCCTGCCACTACTTTTATAAAAAAATCATCATACTCTTTGATCACTCTTTTCCAAAGATATTTTTCTATATGATTTTCATATTTCTGAGTGTCAAGATATTTTTTGGAATCAATAACTTGGAAAATTTTATCAATTAGTTTATCATCATTATACAGGGCTTCATCTCTGGTTCCTTTGGGTAAATGTTCTGGATAAGCCAATCGATTAGGAAGTATAGGAAGGTTACCATATTGAATGGCCTCAATCACGCTAATACCAAAAAAGTCCTGCTGCCCAGTAATCATTAGGATATTTGATTCGCTAAGTTTTTGATAATACTCATTTTTATTTGCCACATAACCCCAGTGAATAATTTGTGCTTTTAATTCTTCCTTAGCTTTTGCAAATATAGGTGGCTGATTGGAATATGGTTTACCTACTACTATTAACCCAAAATTATAGTCCTTGTTTTTAATAGAAATCAGTGTATTAAAAAAAAATTCTGGCCCTTTGTCATATTCCCATCTGTGATTCCAAATAAATATGGGGAGTTCGTTAGTTTTTTTGTTTTTACAAATTATTTTTTGATTAATACCAATGGGTATCACAAGGCTATTTTCAAATAAAATATCCAAAGAAATGGGCCAATTTATTTTAGGAAATTTGTTTAAAAATGGAGGCAATGCATTTAAAAATGAGGCTTTGTGATATTCAGAATTAAATAGAACATAATCAGCTGTAATGGCTGATCGTACATTAATAAATCCATAGTGATAGTCGCGCTTTTCGCGAATATCGCTATCAGAAGGCGACCACGGATATGTGATTTGGTTTTCATGAAAATAAAGAACAGTTGGAGGCAACTTTTCTTTTGATAGCAACCCCAGAAAGCAAGGTAAGTCCAACATGTCGGTTACTAATAGAAGATCATAACTTCCCACCGTTGGCTTTATCCTTTCAGCTATTTCTAGTGTACCTCCTATCATCTGCCACTTCCAATGGACAGGAGGATTACTATAGATATCTACATTATATTTCGAAAATGCTTTAATACCATTTGCCCAATGGGCATGACTTTTTTCAAAAAAAGGATCGACAATAGCAATGTTCATAAGAACTCAAAAATAATATTCTTGGGGGAGATACTGCCTAATTAAGTTACGGCCCTTAGGTATTTTGTATAAATTTTGAGCCCACTCCGAAACATAAAAATCTAGTAACTACTCAGGTGGAGACAATTTTAAATCTTTGGCTATGTTTCTAGTCATTCCAATGGCCATCCATAGTCATCCCAGTCTTTTTTAAAATCAACATCACTGAGCTTTTTTATTACAGCGTAGTTTAGTCCTTTTTTATCCATGTTAGAAATGGTTTTTTCATATACTGATTCTGAACTCCACACTATATTTTCGAATAAAAAAGGCTGTGGGCTTTTCATGCCCAATAGATAGTAACCTCCATCAAATGTGGGGCCGATTACTACATCTGAGGTTTCAAGGGCATCATATGCTGATAGTATAATAGGAGGCGATATTTTAGGACAATCACTACCAATAATTACCACTTTAGTATGATCTTTTAATAATTCGTTAAAAGCATTGGCCATTCGAGTACCGAGGTCTTTGCCAGATTGAATTTTTTGATAAAGTCATTATTATTCCAATTGTCTTCTACCACTGCTGTTGTATAAAATAGAAACCGTTCAACATTTACACCTAATGAAACCTTACGGGTATGATCCAGGAGGGCTTCATAGATGGCCAAAGCTTTATAGTCGCCCACATCTGCAGCTAATCTGGTCTTAACTTTTCCCAGTTCTGGCACTCTTACAAAGATAATCAGTCCATGCCTAGAGTCAATATTAATGCTTACATCATGATCAGTCTCAAATGACATTTAGTCCTCTTTTTTATCTCCATCTTCGTCATCTTCTTTCTCTTTGACGAGGATACCATTTTTAAGCGTACGAGATACAGTAGAATATGGGCCACTTATTATTTTTTTTCCTACTTCCAAGCCTGATTTTATTTCAATGAAGTCATCGTCTTGTATTCCTGTAGTGATAATATGCATTACAGCTGTGTCAGCATTCATAGAAAATACAACTTCGTCCATTTCGTCAGAATTCTTATCCTTTTCATCTCTTTTCCTTACGGCTATTGCTTGTATTGGAGCAACAATAATTCCTTCTTTTACATCCGTAATCACAGCTACAGAAGCTGACATCCCTGGCCTGAATGGATAAGGGTTTGAATGTGAGATAATATCATCATAAGATGAAGGTCTTATTATTATTTTCACAATAAAATTAGTGACCTGATCCGTATTGAGCGACCCTGTAGCAGAAGCACTATTGGCCGCAGAATTAGCTATTTCAGATACATATCCTTCAAATTTTCTATCAATATAGGCATCTACTTCTACTTCTACTTCATCATTAAGTTGCACTTTAAGAATATCATTTTCACTTACTTCTACTTGTACTTCCATCACATTAAGATTAGAAACACGCATCATCTCGGTTCCTGCCATTTGTGCCGTACCTACTACTCTTTCTCCTTCTTCTATCGCGAGGCTGGTAATTATTCCAGATGTAGGAGCTTTTATAGATGTTCTACCTAAGTTAGTTTTTAATTCTTTTACTTGTGCTGATGCACTTTTAACGGTAAATTCTGCAGCCTTAGCACTCTCTTGAGCTGATCTAATATTTGCTTCTGCCGCTCTTATATTTGCTTGCAGACTTTCTATATTGGTCAATGACTCTTCATATTCCGTATCAGAAATCACTCCATCCTTTTTCAGTTTTTCATTCCTTTGGTGCTGAAGTTGAGCTTGCTTTAGCTGAGCCGTAAGCTGCTCTTTTTGAGCTATATTGGTTTCTATCTGTGATCGGGAAGTTGCTGTCTGAGCCCTAGCACTATTGAGTTGAGCTTCTCCTTGTTCCACGGCTGAAAGATATGCTTCTGGGTCAATTTTAACGAGAAGTTGTCCTTGATATACAGAATCTCCTTCTTCTACTAATAATTTCACAACTTCTCCCGATACATCTGAGCTAATCTTTACTTCTTTCTCAGGATACACTCTTCCACTCGCTGATACTCTTTCCTTTATGGTTCTTTTTTCTACTTTGCTAAATTCTACAGATTCTCCTTCTGGAGGCTTGTTCTTATTGTATAAAAATAAGCCCAAGACACCTAAGGCTAAAACAAGGAGCACCCACAATAACCACCTTCTACTTTTTTTCTTTTTCTTAATTGTCATTAATTTTTCGTTTTGATAAAAGCCATTGGGGTTATATAAAATCTAATGTTATTAAAGAACCCCATAATATATTGACTTCCAAGATTAAAATTCTACAGGGTAGCCCTGATAATAATCCAATATTTTTATTTTATATAAATAGTCATATTTAGAAATAGACAGATTGATCAAAGCTTGGTTATATTGATTTTGTATACTGACGTAATCAAAAGAATTTAGGGCTCCTACTTGAAATCTTTTTGTTGCATTTGTTGCTGCGATTTCTCTGGCCCTCAATGCTTTTTCACTCGCCTCTAATGTTCTTTTTGCTCCTCTTGCATCAGTGAGTAATTGTTGGATTGTGTTTCTAAGGTTATTATGACTTTGTTTCTCTTGATTTTTCAAATTCTCAAGATTAATTTTTGATCGTTCTACATTGGCCTTGTTCTGGTAATTACTATATATGGGCACATTGATATTCACTCCTACTCCATAAAATAAGTTTTCATTGAGTTGTGACCCAAAAGATTTGTCTCCAAATTGAGGACTAATTTGATCTGTTCCTAAAAGGGCAGGCACACCATCAATTGTAACAGGTTGGGTAACAGGAGATGTTGTAAAACCCGTAACTTCTTTTGCCCGATTAGAATAATTAGTGTTAATATTTCCACCAGCATTGATACTTGGGAGGAGGCCAGCCTCACTCACTTTTAGATCATATTCTGCCGATTTAATTCTGAACCCTTGAGCTCTATTAACGGGAGAAAATTCGAAGGCTTTTTTGTAGGCTTCTTCAAAAGTTAATTCATCAGGATTTGAATACATAGCTTGTGAAGTATTGGGCTCTACAAGTAGCATTTCTGTCCCAAACCCAATATTCATCAGTGCCTTTAAACCTACCATTGCTATCTCAAAGCCATTCTCAGCCAGTGCCAAATCTTGCTCAGTAGTAGCCAGCTGGGCATCAAGATCATAAATTTCAGCACGAGCCCTTGTACCTACCTCAATCATCTTTGTCATTCTCTCTATTTCTTTGATAGTACTTTCTCTTTGCACCTTTATATTGGCCACATTTTCTTGAGCTAACAGCGCATTAAAATAGGTGCGTGCTATGTCAAAAGCAAGATTTATCATGGCCGAGTTTAAGTCTTCCTTAGTTGCCATTGTTTCGTTCTTTGCACTTCTAATTTGATTGGCTATTCTCCCTCCATCATATAATACTACTCCTGTGTTGAATTGATATCCATTAGATAGAAAATTAGTAGTGATAAAATCATTAGTAGTAGGATCAACAGTTCTACCAAAATTGAGAC
>JAZGFD010000289.1:0-3138 GCA_036479115.1 Saprospiraceae bacterium
AATTGAAAGCATATAAATCACCATAAAAATTTTAGGAGCATATAAATGAAGACAATATCTGTAATCGCATTGATAATAGTACTAGGCATAGCATTAAGTGGAATAGGTATAGCTATAAGCGACTTTATAAAGTACCTGCAAATACCATAGCATATGCAGCATAAAACGAGTTTAGGAGCATTACCATGAAGGATTTAGACATGCTAGTTATGGAAGAGACAGCTACGCCGGAAAATGAGAATGAAGAAAAAAAGATTAGAATGTGGCATAGCAACAAATTTTGGGTAGTGGTTATTGCTGTATATCTATTAATGGCCTTTGTGAACAAATATCCAAAGTTGTTTAGCTACCTTAATACATTCTAAATTAGGAGCATTTACCATGTTTGACTTTCCTATGGAATATAATGTAGCATTGGGCCTAATTTTTCTGATTGTATGTCTATTTAGGAACATAAGAGGCCCAAATAAAGAGAAAAGAGATAAAAAGAGGCGAATCGAACGGGACAAATATTATCGCAATTAGGAGCATTACCATGAATGGTATAATCAAAAAAACAGACGTTCAACCTTTTAACCTGAAAAAATGTTTAGTTGCGAATATATCAAAGTCTAATAGTTTTAAAAGCTTAACAATTAAAGTAAATTCAGATAATACTGCATTTGGAACCATATTGGTAACATATGTAGTAGAACATAATGACATTGAAATTTTCAAAACAGCTTTTTTACAAGAGGCAATAGATGTATATAATGAGACTTAAGGAGCATTACCATGTCGAAACCAACCCAACGAAAAATGAGGAAAAGTCTAGACTTAGCTGAGGCAACCCGTTGTTATTTGGATGAATATTTACCTGATTTAGTTTTCACAGATAAACAATACAAACAATTACTGGATTGTTTATATGATAATGTAGCTGGGGATTTAGATGATGCAATCGAATTATCCCTAGACGAAACTGTTCCGCCTGAAAGGGTAAGGGGAATGTAATGGCATATCCAAAATGCGGTAAATGTGGAAATGAGGTAATCATAAGAAGTACTCCGAATAGTCATGTTTCTGTACATACGGATAATGCTTTGACAATCTATATTACATGCAAAAACTGTTATTCAGAATTAGAAGTACATTGTGCGTATAATGCTATAGAAACTATAACAGATGTATCGGGGTCGGCGGACACACGAAACGGACGCATATAAATCATCATAATAAAATAAGGAGCATTACCATGAGACAATATAATGCAGCATATGGAATGAATTGGTGCCGTAAAAGGAATAAAAAGGGCACAAGAGGCAGTCAAACCCCTGGCAGCGTTAAGGGTAAAAGTTGTATTGCTTCTATGGAGCAAAGGTGGATGGCAAAAACCAGCCGATCTTATAAGCATCCGAATTATGATGCATGGAGAGCGTCTTGTAACATTAAAAATAGATTTAAATAAGAAAGGAGCATTACCATATAATGGCTGAAATAATAAAGGAAACTAAACAAAGCGTAGTGTTTAACTTCAAGAGTTGGGGCAGAACCTTTAGAGTAAAACTGAATAAAGCAAGGCATCCAAGGGCAGTATTATTTTTCCGGCATACTGATACAAGTATGCAAACTGTTCCGGAAATTATGAGGCCATTATACGATTCATATGAAAAAACTCATGAATGGGGCGAAAACGGAGTACAAAAAGCCACAGATTTAGTGAGATATTATGGAATAAGGGAGTTATAAAATGAACCATCCAACTACAGCTATGAAACATAGCTATGGAAGAATAAACGTGCGTGGAAAAAAACCTAAGAGTATCGCTAATTTACTTGTAATAGGCATGACTAGAAGAACCCTCAAACATATGCATTATAGGGAGTTATTTGCTCAAAAGAAAGGGGTCTAAGTTGTACTAAGGGTAAATGGAAGAATATAGAATTTGAAGTCAAAACTTAGCAAAAAATAAAAGGCAAAATTGTAAAATGCAAAAACAATATGCTAGGGGAGTCTGATAAAATTCATTATCCCATTTACTCTTAATACAACTTGAGAGCATTTAAGTTGTATTAAGGATAAGCAGACAATATATGGATCGAAACCGTGACTCACAACAATTAAAAGGCAGATGGTTAATGCTGCAAGTATACTATGCTGAGAAATGCTAGAGATACTGTTATCTTGCTTATCCTTAATAGAGCTTAGAGCATTTAAAAGTGATATGCGGGTCGGCAGAACCACGAAACAGGAGATAACACAATGGGGAATGACACTTCCAAAAAAGAAAGATTTAAAGACAATATTGATAAAGCAAATATAGAAGACGACATGCATAATAATCATAACGCTTTTGGAAATGTTATGACCTTATCGGGGACAAACCTACCAAGACATTTTAATAGTTGGAAGCCATACTGTAAAGGAAAAATGGTAGTGGTTGAAAACGATCCCGAAACGATTGAGGAAATAAAAAAGGTGTTATATCGGCCAAAGTACAAAGGTCTTGTGGATTTATGGGAAATGAACTTAAAAAACATTACAGCAAAAACCTTTGGTTTATTTGAAATATTAGATTTGGATGCTATGGCAACATTTGACACTAACAGAAACATATTCTACAATGCACTATACGGACAATCTTCGGGGAAAAAGATCGAGAAACACATAAAACTATTTATCGCATGTGTGGCTTTTTCCCGCAAAAAAAGAAATGGGGACAAAGCTGAAAAAACGACAACTCATGTAAATCCAGATATGATAAAGGATATAAATTTATTATTATCCCTTTTAGAAACAGAGATAACTGGATTTGATTATGTGAGAAATGGTTGGAAACACCGTATCCAAAAAATTAGAGTTGAAAAAGATAGAAAGATTATACAAAAACGTAATCCAGAACATTACCCTAATTTCAAAGACAATAAAATGGGAAGAAGAGTTAGAAATATGACTATGTATTCCTATAAAGAAGGAATTGAAAAAAGTATGCCAATGTTAACTTTCTCTATAGAATACATTTGAAAGCATTACCAACAAGGGAAACATAATGAAGATAATAACAATACTATTAATCATAGCCTGGGCTGCTTTAACAGCTTTGTTCTTCATAAATAAGGATTATGCAACAATAGTCATAATCGGTCTCGCTATAGAAGG
>JAZGFD010000290.1:0-32571 GCA_036479115.1 Saprospiraceae bacterium
TTCTTTTGGCGAAATTTACATTTTACTCAACTCGCTGATACTCATGCATCACCGAATCTCAAAAAATGCAAATTTCATCCAAAATAACTCTTTTTATAAAAAATGTTAGTTTCCAGAGTGGACTCAAAATTTGTGTGTATTAAGAAAAGTGTAAATCAATTTGTGGTTTTCGCGAAGTGATCAATAGACTTTTTGCAGAATATCATACAATCTTAGGCTTTAAATGACATTTTAAATACCTCTACTGTAGCCCATTCGAGAAGCTGCTTGAGACAGTAAATATTACAAACCTGATTGGAAGATCAGAAAAAAACTATTGATTAAAATGCAAGAAACACGACACACATCAATGAGTATTAAGCGACATCTTGAAATGTGCACTTTTGATATTTTTTTCTTTTTGGTCAATAAAATTCTTATCTTTTGCTCTTTATCAGTTTAAAATATGTTAATTATGTCAATAGAAAGTATAATCATTTGGGTTCTTTTGGGTGCAGTAGCAGGATGGCTAGCTGGTCAGTTAATGAAAGGTAAGGGCTATGGTACTTTGGGTAATATTGCGATCGGAATTGTAGGAAGTTTTATAGGTGGCTGGTTAGGTGGTAAGCTTGGCATAGGCAATGCAGTAGTAGGGGGATTGAGCTTAGCGAGTTTATTGACTGCTGTAGGCGGTTCAGTTGTCCTTTTATTTTTAATTGGATTAGTGAAAAAGGCATAGTGTATTGTCAAAGTCATAGATGGTTTTCTTGCAATTAGTGCTGTGTCAAGTGGTATATGATAGGTAAAAACTTGATGGAAATTTTGATTCTGATCAAGGCATGAATGAGTCATCCCGACTCGTGGAGGCCTAACCTTCAAATGAATGAACCACGAAAGTGAGTGGGCGGCTTCGATTTTAGCGAGCCAAATGCTTGTTCTGAGCCTATCCGCAGATCGTAATTTTCTAACGCAAGACAGGATAAGAGATTCCAAATCACCCCTCATATCCCATTTAACACAGTACTCATATTTATTCTTCTAAACACAAACCTGTCAATATTAATTTATTTTGAAAATTAGAACAGCTCTCGTTCAGACACTAAGAAATAAAAAAACGATGCCCTTCTTCACAATTATAGTGAGGAGAATTTAAAGCCTCTATCTGAATAATATTCCAAAATCCATTTTAATATATAAATTACTTTATCAGCGGCTTTGTCATTTTCATGAAGCACTATTATAGAGCCATTCTGAACATTTTTTTTTATGATTTCAATACATTTATTATAACTTATGTTTTTGTCAAAGTCTCCTGGCATAATGTCCCACATTACTACGTTGTTAGCACGGTGTATTTTCTTTTTTCTAAAAATAGGTAACCTCCCAAAGGCAGGTCGAAATAGCTTACTCCCAGTCACTTTTTGCCCCCTTGATATATTTTGAAAAAATCGAGAGTGGTATATTTTTAACGCATCCAGATGATAATATCCATGATTTCCTATAGTATGGCCGTCTTCTTTACAACGTTTATGAAGTGCAGGATAAGCGTCCACCTTTGATCCCAGCTGAAAAAAAGTCACTTTTGCGTGAAATTTTGAAAGAAGGTCTAATATTTCAGTTGTAAGAGTAGGATGTGGACCATCGTCAAATGTGATGTACAATTTCTTTTTATTAGTATCTACTCGCCACTTTCTGTGATGATAAACTCTTTGAATAAAAGAGGGGATATGATTAAAATATAAGGACATAGATCAACTAAAATTAAAGGTGACTACTCAAGAGCGTGGTTTTTTTTCTGCAAAAATTGATACCACCTGAGTAGTTACAAATTAAATAGTCACTCATTATACCTGCTTTTAATGGTATGAGTAGTTACAAAATTAATACAATAAGATGAGTAAAGAAGTAAGAGTAAGATTTGCCCCATCTCCCACAGGGCCGCTACATATTGGTGGATTAAGAACGGCTCTGTATAATTATTTATTAGCCAAAAAGAATGGAGGAAAATTTTTACTCAGAATGGAGGATACAGATCAATCAAGATATGTAGAAGGAGCTGAAGACTATATCGTAGAATCATTGAATTGGTTGGGTATAATTCCTGATGAAGGATTTGAACAAGGAGGCAATTTTGGCCCTTATCGGCAATCTGACCGAAAGGATATTTATAATAAATATGTAAAAAAGATTATAGCCAATGGTCATGCATATTATGCATTTGATTCTACCACGGAACTCGAAGCCATGAGAGAAAAGTATAAGGCAGAGGGTATACATTCTCCAAGGTATGATCAGAGTACAAGAGGAAGTATGAGAAATAGCTTAACTCTTTCTGATAGTGAATCTGATGCGCTCATTACGGCCGGTGCCAATGTAGTAGTACGACTAAAAGTACCTGAAAATCAACAGATTACATTTTTTGATGAAATAAGAGGAGAAGTATCATTTAATTCTACAGAGCTAGATGACAAAGTGCTTATGAAATCTGGTGGAATGCCTACGTACCATCTTGCCAATGTAGTAGATGATTATCTCATGAAGATATCTCATGTGATAAGAGGTGAAGAATGGTTATCAAGCACAGGTCATCACGTTTTGTTGTACAGGGCATTTGAGTGGAATGACAATATTCCAAAATTTGCTCATTTGCCTTTAATATTGAAACCTACTGGCAAGGGGAAATTGAGCAAGAGAGATGGAGCAAAATTTGGATTTCCTGTATTTCCATTGACCTGGCAGGACAAAGTAGAGGATGAACTGTATAGCGGATTCAGAGAAATGGGTTTTCTGCCAGAAGCTGTTATTAACTTTTTGGCTTTTCTCGGGTGGAATCCTGGTACTGAACAAGAAATATTTTCATTGAAAGAGTTAGAAAAATCTTTTGATGTCACAAAAATCATTAAATCAGGAGCCAAATTCAATTATGATAAGGCAAAATGGTACAACCAACAGTATATAATAAATACCCCCGAGGAAAAATTGGTTGAAATCATTGCGGATAAAATAGAAAAAAAGGTAGGCAGACCTGTCGAATCCAAATTCTTGAAATCTTTTTGCGGATTGATGAAGGAAAGGGTGATGACCTTAAATGATTTTGAAACCGAAGGGGCATACTTTTTCTCCAATAGTTTTCAATACGACATAAAGACCATAAAGAAGAAATTCAAAATTGAAAATGCATTACATTTCACTAAAATAATTGATAGTTTTAAGTCTTTAGAAAAGTGGAAAACCACTGATATTCAAGATGTTACGAAAGGATATATCACAAAAAATGAATTGTCTTTTGGAGCAATCCTTCCTATTTTAAGAGTTTGCCTTACGGGTACGATGAAAGGACCAGATGTATTCCAAACGATGGAACTCTTAGGAAAAGGTGAAGTAATATCTAGAATGACAACTGGCCTCGAGTTTTGTAAAGCCGAAGTTAAAGGGTAGGATTTTTCCCTTAATAGTAATGCTGATTCTAATTATTCTTTCAAAGACTTAGAGTAAACCCTTACTAAGTCTGATCATTTATTAATCAATCGTTTATATATTATAAATAATTGTAATATATTTGTTATTAATTTGAAAGTGAGTTGTGTATTTATAGTAAAATACGCAATTGCAATCTCAAATATGACAATCGAGTGAACATACTGATATTATGAGGAATCTATTTCGCATTATTATACTTTTGACTATTGGCGTTTTAGCTATGGTGGTTTCTACATCATCATTTGCACAGTCGGGGCCTAACCCTCCAAATGTTACCAATGTACCTGCTGGGTTAAATTCTTCTTGTGATCAAGGATTGAGAGGGGTATTGAACGGATGGATAGTTATGAAAGGAGGAATGACAGTGACAGGACAGAGTCAAATCAGGACTACTGTATCCAGCAATGAAGCCTTAGCTATTTTAGACAGTTTGTTGGTAAATGAATGTTCTGAAAACAATCTTGTTATAAGAAATGGTTTTTTTGCAACAAATGATGATTCAGTAACAGACACTTTTTTCGTCAACTTCAGATTTTCTGATGACAGCTCCATACCAGCAGATACTATTGCAGCATCCAATCTCATAATAGCATGCTCTGATACCACTCAGAATCAGATGATTTCGTGGATTAGAGATGGAGGCGGAAGCGTAATAAACGATGCTTGTAGAGGAGCTATTCCCTGGACGAGGTTTACATGGTCTTCAGGTGGAAGATCAGGCAATGGAGACAATGGAGATGGGCCATTTAATAATATTATAGATGGAACTATATGTGATCAGACTATTGCTTTTACCTTTTTTGGCAGCAATAGCTGTGAAGGGGAGGTGTCGCAGATTGCTTCTTTTGAGCTTTTCCTTGACTCCTCAGTATTGGAAGTAGAAAGAATGCCAAATGATTTAGATTTGGATTGTACGGCCGAAATCGGAGAAAGTATTACCAATTGGTATAATGATAATGCTGGCTTTATTGTATCTAGCTTAGTGTCTTCTACATCTATTACCGCCAATAAGCCCCTTGATTCTGTGTTAAACGAATTTTCCAAATTGCAAATTTTAGGATGTGATGACTACACCATAGAAGTAGGATTTTCTGCTATGGATACTTTTGGTATGACGGTTGGCCCTTTTTCTGCATTTATTAATGTTAAGGATAAAATTAGGCCTACCCTTAGTAGTAATGCATCTGATCTTATTTTTACTTGTAGAGATGAGGGTATCTCCCTGCAACTAGAGCAATGGATAAAATCATATGGTGGTGCTATTGCTGTTGATAATTGTTCTGATTCAGTAATTTGGATTGGTTTTTCATGGTTAGGAGATAGCAGAAGCGGTAGTGGAAATTTTTCTGGTGGCCCATTCGACAATATAATTGATACCAGTAAATGCGAACAAAGCTTTTTATTCACATTTAATGTAGAAGACCTCTGTGGGAATAGAACGGACATCACTACAGGTTTTGAAATCTTGGATACCGTAATAGTTATAACCTCCCTTGCAAGTGGAATTAACATCCCATGTGAAATATTGACTAATCCTACTACTTCTATTACCAGTTGGTATAATCAGAGTGGCCAGTTTAGTGCAATGTCTTCAGGAGTAACCCTTGCGAATAGTGCAACAAAAACGCTCCAACAGGTTATTGCTGAATTCAATGCATCTATTATGGAAGGTTGTAATGAAGGCATGGTCACTGTAGGATATTTTGCCATTGATGATAGAGGTATATCATCTGATACCTCTTTTGCTAAATTTATGTCTGAAGACAATACAGGCCCTACTATAACTACCGCACCTAATAATATATCTTTTGATTGTGGAACAGTTGATTCCAATATAGTAAAGCAATGGCTCATGACTCAAGGAGGAGCCAAAACAGATGATATTTGTTCTGATACAACGTTCTGGACATCATTTTCATGGACGAGTTCATCAGGAGCTACGGGGATGGGCGATTTTGTGACAGGGCCATTTACTATCATTGACGGTTTGGACTGTTTTGAGTCAGCTAATGTTACTTTTTTTGCAGCTGATCCATGTGGCAATGCAACTACTACTTCAGCACTTTTTAGCATTCAGGATACCACACCGTTGATGGATATGGTATCACCCGTGATAACACAAAATCCTGAAAATGTCAATATAGACTGTTCTGTTGATGTTTTAGATAGTCTTATGACATGGTATAACAATTCTGGAGGGCTAGTAGCCACTGATGAAAATAGTGTTATTAAGCTTAGATCTGTAAAATCTTTTGCCTTAGTACAACAAGATTTTAATGCTTCTAATACTCAGAGTAATTGTGCCAGTGGAACAGTATCTGTTGGCTTTTTTGCTTTGGATACTTTAGACAATAGTAGCGATACTGTATTTGCCGTTTTTTCAGCAGTAGATAGTATCCCACCTAATATCAATACTCCCGCTCAAAATATTACACATCAATGTAATGCAGGTAGACAAGATTCCCTTACCAATTGGATAAAGAGATTTGGTGGAGCAGTAGCGCAAGATGATTGTTCTGGAGAGGACATCATATGGGCACAGTTTTCATTCTTAGATTCTGATGGACTTATGGGTACAGGGTCGTTTCAGAATGGACCTTTCAATTTTATAGGACAAGATGTATGTAATTGGTCGGTTGATGTCAGTTTCTTTGTTACTGATGCCTGTGGCAATTTGACATCCACTACGGCTACGTTTACAATAAATGATTCAGAAGCTCCAGTTTTTTCTTTCATTTTACCTGATACTTTATTGAATTGTGACAATGTACCTTCCGCTACAGCAATAGTAGCAAATGATGGATGTGAAGGACAAATTATGGCCACTGTAGTAGATAGTTCTACTCAGAGTGCTGAAGCGACTTCGTGCGAATTTTTTAATTACCAAATATTCAGAACATATACTGCGAGTGATGTATGTGGTAATGAGATGTCATTCACTCAGCTCATCACTATTTCAGATACCCTTGAGCCGAGGTATGAAGCCCCAGCGGATATAACCATATCATGCCTTGATGACTCCAATCCTAACATCACAGGAAGACCTGTAAATGTAGTTGATAACTGTTCGTCTGAAGTTGTGATTACTCATACTGATAGCCCAATAGGAGAGGGTTGTGAAAGAATTATTATCAGGACATGGGAGATAAAAGACCTATGCGGTAGTTCATTAATATTACCGCAAACAATTACCATAAAAGATACCATACCACCAGTAATTGCAAAATCGGCTCAAGAGCTTATTTTAAACTGTAGTAATGCAGAAAATGTAGACCAATCATTTGCTGTTTGGGTAGCTGACTTTGCAGGAGCCGAGGCTTCTGATGAATGTGGAAACAGAGTCACCAGTTTTGCCGCTGTACCAGGATCGTATGATATGAATGACCCATCTACATTTCCTGGAGAAAACCCTGGAATGCTCAATTTTGTGATGTGTCCTTCAACTGAAACAGGCTCATTCAGATTAGAAACAGTAGACTTTGTATTTGTTGATGAATGTGGCAATGCTATAGTGAGTACTGCAAGTTTTAAAATTGTAGATAACATAGCGCCTATTATTTCTGGAGGTGGAAGAGACACGACACTTGTTATTACAAATGGAAATTCCTGTAGCATTAACCTTTTGATCCCTGCTCTTAGAATAGAAGATGCTTGTGGAGATTTAGACAATTCATTTTCTATGACTGATCGCTACGACATTGGATCTCGAGATTTCGGTAATGAACAAGTACCGGTAGATAGTTTTAGAGCCCGTTTTGGGCCGTTCGATGCTGATGCATTGGCAAATAACGAACCTGTAGTTTTAAGAGTTCAGATGATCAATATAGATGCCGATGATCCTACTGAGTATTTTAATATAGTAGCTGAAGATGGTACTGATTTGGGTCGTACACCTCTCACTCCTGTACAATGTGGAGATGCCGAGTTTTCATTGACATTTACAGCTTCACAGGCAAGAACATGGGCAGCTGATGGCTTCATAGAAATAGATTTTTTACCAAATATCCCTGCTGGTTTAAGTGGAGCACTAGCTATTAACGATGTCTGCTTTGGGGCAGGTACTAGAATGATCTTTAGCCTTAATGTAAATCTTAATGTACAAGGGTTTATTGATTATAAAATTAAAATTGACGACAATGTGCCTATCACTTTAGATAATGTAGAAGACCATATTACTTCTTTAGAAGCAGGGCTTCATATCATCACTTATTTAGTTTCTGATTGTGCAGGCAATTCGAGTTCTAAGTCATATCAAGTTGTGATTCAAGAGTCTACACCACCTGTAGTAAGCTGTCCTTCTACTACATCGACCCAACTCACCTTAGGCAATTGTACTTTTGATTATGTGCTTCCCCCAGCATCGTCGGTAACTGATAATTGTAACCTGGCTGATACATTTTCTTACTCTGTTTCGGGGGCAACAGATTTGTCAATGATTTCATATAGCCCAAATACAGAAACAAAAGTTACTCTCAATAAAGGAACTAACGTCATTGAGTATATAGTCTTTGATGGTAGTGGTAATAGTGCTTCTTGTACTTTTAATATAAGTGTACTAGATATAGAACCACCAGTTATTACTTGTCGTGACACTTCGGTTGCACAAGCTCATCCATCTGGATTGTTGCCACTTTTGGTAGATCCTGCCATTGTTGTAGCTTCTGTGACAGACAATTGTGAAGTGGGAGACTATCAGTTTATGAATACTGATTTTAATTGTTCTAGTATTGACAGTTTTGTGGCTGTGACCGTAGTAGTATCTGATCTTTCGGGTAATACCAGTCAGTGTGTCTCTAATGTGAAAATCATTCCTTTTGTTTTAGATCCTTTAGCGCAATCATTGGTTTGTACAGGAGATACTTTAAAATTTTTTGCTAATGTGCCCCCAGTACAGGCTCAAAATCCGTATTCCTTTGATTGGGCCGGACCTAATAATTTCAGCTCAGATTTAGAAAACCCAGTAATACCTAATTCTACTCCTGATCTTTCGGGTACATATACTGTAGTGGTAGTAGGAGCTAATAGATGCAGATCAACTGGGACTGTGAATGTAACCATCGAAGATTTTAACATGCCAATGATGGGAGCGAATAGAGATTCTATCTGTGCTGGTGATACTGTTACTTTCACAGCTACAAATTATCAATCTCAAGTAACCTATAAGTGGTTTGTAGGTAGAGCTCCTGCGGGCACTCAATTAGGCATTACCAATATACCTTCATTTAAATATAGTCCAAATGTAAATCAAACAACCTTCTATGTAATAGCAGAAAATGAAGCATGTGAGACCACCCCATCAGGTCAAGTAATAGTAAAAGTAAACCCAATACCCCAACTGGATGTCGGCACCATAACCATACAGATATGTGAGAAAGGATCATTCCAATTACGATCTAATTATACAGGAACGGAAATCACAAAATACAGTTGGATAGGACCTAATGGATTTACATCAAATGAAGCCAATCCGTCAACATTTAATAATGTTACTCCTGATCAATCTGGTGATTATACCTTAGTGGTAGAAGAAAATGGTTGTCCATCACCTTTAAAAATCACCAGAGTAGTGGTACAGCCGTTCCCCATTACACCAGTTGTAAATGTAGATGCAGTGATTTGTGAAGGAGAAAACCTAATACTTTCCCTTACAGATACACCTGCTAATACGGGCACGTTAAATTGGTTGTTAAATGGACAATTTTATGAAGCTGTAGTAGGCAACGGGTTGATTATCCAAAATGCAAATGAAGCTCTAGAAGGATTGTGGCAAGTATATGTAGAGGATGGAGCATGCTCATCTGATACTTCTAATGGAGTATTGGTTACCATAGATAAAAAGAAAACAATAACCATTCTTAATGATACCCTACTTTGTACAAATGACGAAGTGCAGTTAAAGACAAATATTATTCCTGATGCTTCTTATGAGTGGTCGGGGCCGAATAATTTTCGATCAATATTAGAGCAGCCTATAGCGACTATTGCCCAAGGAAGGTATAGTGTTACAGTCACTACAGCATCTGGTTGTGAAAATGTTGCTCATATCGATATTACAGCCAGTCCAAGACCTATGGTTTTTGAATTTGATCAAGATGTCATTACCCAATGTGTGAGTGGAAGCGAAACCATTCTTGTCATTGCCACAGCGGGGCCTGATGACGATTATTCTTTTGAATGGACAGGCCCTAACAACTTTGTGCAAGAAGGGTCAACTTTGATATTGGCTGATGTTACTGCAGCTCAGTCTGGCACTTACTCCGTAATAGCTAAAAATGACATATGTGAGTCTGAGAAAAAAGAAGTAACCATCAATCTAACAGATATACCAGAAGTGCCAGTTTTAGGGCAATCTACGAGTGTATGTGTGGGAGAGTCTCTCACTCTCTCTGTACAAAATCATAGTGATTTAACAGAAAGGTATGTTTGGACAACCCCTATGGGAATGTTTGAGACAGATGTACCTACTTTCAGTATACCAGGTATTGGTATTGCCAATGCAGGAATTTACCTTGTTAGAGCAGCCAATAATGGCTGTATTTCTAATGATTCAGAACTTCTTACTATAAATGTATTTAGCATTCCCAGAGCACCAGGAGTAAGCAGCAATGTGCCATTATGTGAAGGTGATGACCTTATACTCCAGGCCACTCAGATTGTAGGAGCAGAGTACATCTGGAATGGCCCCAATGCCTTTGTGGCTACAGGAGACAGGGTAGTGATAAGAAATACAGTCCCAGCCAATGAAGGTGACTATTCTGTACAAATAGTGCTCAATGGATGCCCTTCACTACCCAGTACACTTACAGATATAGAATTTCTACCTACTCCAGATCAACCATTTACAGAGGAAAATCAAATGGATGTATGTATAGATGATATGGGCAGCGATATGATTATGCTGTGTATTAACCCCCCTCAGTACAATCCAGATGGTGATTACCTATGGACAAACCTAACCACTGAGCAGGTTATAGGTCGTACATCGGAGAGATGCCTTGTACTTTCAGAAGGCAGCCCAATCGTCATAGGAGAAAATAGAATAATAGTAGAAGAAATAAATGATGTCTGTAATTCTGATGCTTCTGATATCTTATCATTTGTATTATATGAAAGACTGGACGCATTGGCTAATGGTGGGCCTGATATCATAGCATGTGATTTTACTAACGTGGTACTTGATGCCTTTAATCCCAACCAAGGAACAGGAAGATGGAGGGCACTGGATCCTGATATTAATTTTGAAGACCCTACTAATCCAAAATCTTTAGTTTTTGATATCAATCCAGGAGAAAATATACTCATATGGCAACTTGAAAATGGAGCATGTACAGGTGATATTGATACCATTCTCGTAATTACAGAGTTCTCAATAGTGGCCAATGATGACCAAGTGAAGACAACATATAATACCCCTATTATTCTGACGCCAGAAATCAATGACGACCTTACAGAAGCATATAATATCACAATCATAAGTCCACCTAGAGCAGGCACAGTGGTATCAGGAGCGAACGGTTTTGAATTTACTCCAGAAAATGGATTTTTAGGGCCAGTAGAGATTGTATATGAAGTATGCAGCGAGATATGCCCTACTAATTGTGATAGAGGCACAGTAGTAGTAGAAGTAGGAGATGTGAGCGATTGTTTTGCTCCTAGTCTGATTACTCCTAATGGAGATGGCATTAATGATGCATTTGTCATACCATGTATAGAGTCGGGGCTTTACCCTGATAATCAGCTCTATATCTATAATCAATATGGGGATCAGGTACTTGATGCTCCTAATTATAACAACGATTGGGAGGGACAATATAATGGAACAGATTTACCGACAGGAACTTATTATTATGTTTTCAGAGCCAATAATCAACTGGCTCCGGAAAAAGGATTTATAATCATAGAAAGATGATAAGAAAACTATACATTTCGGCGGCTTTATGCTTGATTATGAGTGTAATGTGCATTGCACAGCAAGAGCAATTGTACACACAATTCATGTATAATAAGCTCGGCCTCAACCCTGCTTTTGCAGGCAATCATGAAAACGTGGCAGTTTCTGCCATCATTCGTAATCAATGGGTGGGATTCGAAGGAGCTCCGATTACTCAATCTGCCAGCCTCAACGTGCCCTTAGCTAATCAAAAAATAGGGCTAGGGTTAAATCTGACAAGAAATACGATAGGAATATCTGAGAAACAAACAATTGATCTCATTTACTCTTACAGAATGAATATAGCTGATGCTGGTACTCTGAGTATTGGGCTGCAAGGATCAGCTAGGAGGTATCAGATCGATTATACTGACCCAAGACTGAACGGTATTGTAGATAAGATTTTTGATCCAGCCATAGATGTAAGAAGATTTGATGAAAACGTGATCAATTTTGGAGCAGGATTGTACTTTAATACCTCTCATTTTTATGTAGGCATTTCGTCTCCTCGATTAATAGAACGGAGTATTAACTTTGCTTCGCAGTTGGGATTTTCTCAAGAAGTAAGACATATCATGTGGATGATGGGAGGAGCTATAGATCTTAATGATGATTGGGTGATGACACCACAAACAATATTTAGATATACTAAGAACTCACCTTTTGATATTGATTTTAATATTAGCGCTACATGGAGGTCTTATCTTACAGGAGGTATTACTTATAGGCATGGTGGTGATTCCAGTTCTTTTGCAGAATCTATTGATGTGCTTTTTGGTATTCAAGTAAGCAGACAATTTATGATATCGGCGGCGTATGATTTTACGCTTTCGCAAATAAGAAACCATTCTAGTGGTAGTTTTGAAATAGGCCTCCATTATGTCATCGGAGGAAAGAGAAATCCAGGTGACAACATCAATCCAAGATATTTCTAACAAATGAAAAAAATAAAATACATTATATATACTCTGATCACTACAAGTGTGTTAAACCTTAGTGCACAGATGCCCCTGTTTAATGAAGATGCCGTGCGAAATGCCCAAGTGTCAGCATATGAGGCAATAAATTCAGCTCATCTTGATTTTTCACCTCTTATATATGAAGACGGTCTTGTATTTATAGGAAACAAAGAAAAAGGAGATGTCTTTGATCAAGAAATTAACGAGTCGTATTTCGAATTGAAATATCTGGCTCTTAACTCAGAAGCTGCTATGATTGACAATTTTTCTGTTGCACTTAATGTGGATAATGTGCACAAAGGACCCTGTAGTTTTTCTCAGCAGGATAGGGTTATTTTTTATACAAAAGAGCGCAGATTTAAAGATGGACGTGATGCTGTACTTAAAATATTAAAAGCATATAAAGATGAAAACGATTGGATTCCTGATGGAGAGTTTCCATTTAATTCTGATGATTTTTCTAATATGCACCCAGCAGTAAGTCCTGACGGATCGTATATGATTTTTTCGTCTAATCGTGAAGGCAGTATAGGTGGCTTTGATCTCTATATTTCAAGTTATGAAAATGGATACTGGAAAGAGCCTGAAAATATGGGTTCGGCGGTGAATTCTTTTGGAGATGAATCTTTTCCTTTTATTCATGATGACGGTACTCTAGTATTTTCATCTAATGGGCGCGGAGGATATGGTGATTTAGATCTATTTATATCAAAACGGGATGAGAAAAATATTTGGCAAGTAGCTCAAAATCTTGGAGAACCCTTTAATACTAAAGCTGATGATTTTGGGATCACAGTTAATGCTCAAGGCAATGGAGGGTTTTTTACTTCTAACAGAAAAGGAGGAAAAGGAAAAGATGATATATATGAATTTGCAGCACAAGAAAATATTTTTAACCCAAAAGATCGTGAAACCGAGCCAATAGTAGAAAATTTTCAATTTTCCACTGTAGTATTAGATAAAAACACAAAAAGGCCTATTAAAAATGCAGAAATTTATGCTGTTCCAATAATAAGCGATGGAAGTAATTTTATCCTTTCTAATTTTGATATTAAAAGTATAGATGTAGTAAGTGAAGGAGAAGAAATAGTGATGAATCTTAAGCCTAAAGAGGGGGCTATGGCATTGTACTTAAATATATCTGATGACAATGGAAAATCCAGCTTTCTGATGAATAGGAATAGCAGGTATTTCATATTCGCACAAAAAAATGGTTATAAATCCAGCCAAACAGCCATTGATGCAAAGAACATTGTGCCTGAAATAACCCTCCTTATGACAACTGACAAACCCAAAATAGTAACTCCATTACCTGCTAAGCAGTATGCGCCTCAGCCGTACACAATAGAGCAAGCACTAGATAGGAGGGAGCTCGTAGTATTTAATGAAATATATTATGATTATAACAGCGCCAATCTTAAAGCGGGAGCTACAAGAGAATTGGATTTATTATCAAATTATCTTTTAAAAAACCCACAATTGCGTGTCAATCTTTCCTCTTACACGGATTCGAGAGGAAGACGTGATTACAATCAAACGTTATCACAAAACAGGGCACAAGCTGCCAAAAACTACCTGATAAGAAGGGGAATACCTGACTTTAGAATAGTGGCGACAGGACGAGGGGAAAACAATATTAGAAACCATTGTGCCAATGGAGTCACATGTGCAGACCAAGAGCATGAGTATAATAGAAGGACAGAGGTAGAAATGCTCGATGATTGAGAGAAATTTGCCCGAGAAAGGTATCATTTTTATAAAGAAATGAAATACAATCCAAAAATCCATAACCGTAAATCTATTCGATTAAAAGGATATGATTATGCAAAGGCAGGATTGTATTTTGTTACCATTTGTTGTAAAAACAGAGAACATATGTATGGGTATGTTGAAAATGGAAAAATGATATTGAATGAATCGGGATTGATGGTTGAAAAATGGTATTACGAATTGGAAAACAAATTTTTGGATATTAGATGTGATGAAATGATAATAATGCCCAATCATTTTCATTGCATTTTTGAAAACGTAGGGGCAGACCTACGTGTCTGCCCAAACAAACAACCAATATTAAACAAACAACCAATATTAAACAAACAACCAATATTAAACAAACAACCAATATTGGGCGAACATATCGGTTCGCCCCTACATCGTGTGGTGCAATGGTTTAAAACAATGTCAACAAACGAATATATCCGTGGTGTTAAAACAAAACAATGGAAACGGTTTGATGGAAAATTATGGCAACGTAATTATTGGGAACATATAATACGAAATGAAAAATCATATCGAACAATTTCTAATTACATCAGAAATAATCCGTACAACTGGGGGAATGATTCTTTTAATAGCACCCGTAAAAATCAGAAAAGATAAACTTGTCAAAGAGCATGCCTTTCCCAAAGACACTATATTCTGAGATGACCTCAACTGTGCAATTCTATACATGTTATCTCAGGCCACATCCCAACTCGCCCTGGAAATCCTAAAAAGCCGAAACCGCGATTTACATATAGCAATTGATCATTTTCTTTATATAATCCCATCCACTTTTTGTATCGATACTGCACAGGACTCCATTGAAAATTTTTATACTTGATGCCAAATTGCATGCCATGAGTATGACCACTTAGGGTCAAATGTATTTTTTTGCGATGTTTTATCACGTGTTCATCAAAATGTGTAGGGTCATGAGAAAGTAAGATGGCAAATTCTTCATCGCTACATCCCTTGCAAGCCTCATCAAGGTCACCTTTTTTAGGAAACCACCTTCCTGCACCCCAATTTTCTACCCCAATAAGTTTAATGCTTTCTCCACCTTTATGAATGACCCTATTCTCATTTAGAATAAGATCAAATCCCATTTTCTTATATTTATCATGAAAGTCATCCCAATAACTACTTCTTTCACTATGATCACTTGGTGTGCCATAATAGTCATGATTGCCTAGGATGGCATACTTGCCCATAGGTGCATTGATTCCTGCAAAAATATCAATATAGGGATCTATTTCATTCTTGTTTTCGTTTACCATATCACCTGTAAAGACCACAATGTCAGGATTTAGTTCATTTATTTTACTTATCCCTTCGGCTACACTTTCCACACTACCCCAACTACCAGCATGGGCATCACTGATTTGTACTATCCGCAACCCATCAAAAGCTTTTGGTAAATCTTTAAAAGTAAGTTTTACATTCTCAACGGTGTATTTATACTTGCCAAAGGTGATGCCATACAGCATGCTAAAAAAAGGAATAGCTGCGATACTTGTAGCGGCTGTTGTTAAAAATTTTCTACGACCAGGGAATGAGCTATCAGAAGAAAAATTTATAAACATACCGGCTATTCCCTGCCCTGTACCCCACACCAGCCTGCCTATATCCTGAAGCACTAATCCAAACACCAAAACAAATTTTGATACCAATAAGGTAAATGCAAACCCTATGGTAAAATTATGAATGGGTGAGGCTACCCCAGGCTCTGATCGCCATCGCTCAAAGGCTACAAACATGCCGTAGTAACCGTATAAACTGGTGATGATATATCCTGCTGCGAGCATCCACTTTGATCTTTTATCATCTACCAGTGATAAAAAACCAATAAGTGCATATACATCTACCAGTATAAACATGGCAGAGATGAAAAGTCGACGTGATAATGTATCTCTCATAAATATCAATATGAAAAAAGAAGCAACTAAAATAATTGTCAAAAATATATTAAGTAGTCTTTTGGTAACCATATACTAAATCATTGTTTCTAATTCTTGTAATCTGTTACAGATGTAATCCATTGTAGGAAACACTTCTGCGGCACCAATGTTTTGAGGCAAAGGTTTTATTGGATAAGAAATGCCAAGGCACTTCATCCCAGCCGATTCAGCAGCATGAAGGCCATGTATGCTGTCTTCTATCACGATACACTCTGAAGGATGCACCTTGCAGACCTTAGCGGCATTGAGATAGAGAGCGGGGTCAGGCTTCCATTTTTGTAAATCATAAGCTGAAAATATATGATCATCATGAAAATATTTACTGAGACCTGTAATTTGTAAGTTCAACTGAATTTTATATTTTGGACCATTTGACGCCACACACACTGAGGTTTTTAGTTGGTCAAGAATATTCACAACACCCTCCACAGGAGTTAATTTTTCGCGATAAGCGGCAAAACTTAATTTTCTGTATTCTCCTTGGATATCCACATCTGGTACATATCCCAATTGTTCTTTGACATAATCTAAGGTTTTTTGCATACTGCCTCCTACAAAAGTTTTGTATGATTCTTCAGCAGTCATTTTTATTCCTACAGTCTCTAAAACATCAGCGATAACTTGAGCCGATAGCATTTCACTATCCACCAATACTCCATCACAGTCAAAAATTACTAATTTATAATCAATCATATTTTACAAAAAATGAGTTGCAAAAATACATGTTGTACTTCGTAATTTAAGTAATATTAGATGTTGTATTTTTAGCCAAATAATCAATATAAAAAATGGGAATCATTACAAAGAAAACTATAGACTTTCTCAAGCAAATTAAGAATAATAATAATAGACAGTGGTTTGAAGACAACCGGATCAAGTATGAAGAAAGTCATACAGAGATGATTTCATTTGCTGAAAATCTGATAGAAAAAATGAATGAACATGATCGGTTAGTACCGATGACTGGTAAAAAGAGTCTAAATAGAATATACAGAGATATAAGATTTTCAAAAGATAAGACACCATATAAACAACATTGGGCAGGTAGTATGAAAAGAGATACAGTTTGGCTGAGGGGAGGGTATTACTATAATATCAGTCATGATGAAGCATTTTTAGCATGTGGGTTTTGGAATCCAGCAAAGGAAGACCTCAAAAGGATAAGAGATAATATAGCAATGGATGCTACTCCGTTAAAAACAATACTCAACTCCAAAAGTTTCAAAAGTACATGGAGAGAATTGCAAGGCGATCAGCTTAAAACAGCCCCAAAAGGTTATGATAAGGAGCACCCCGACATTATTCTACTCAGATATAAGCAATTTATAGTTGTAAAGCAATTTAGTATTAAAGAGGTATTATCAGATGAATTTCCAGATTTATGTTCTAGAACTTTTAAAACGATAAGGCCATTTTTTGATCACATGAGCGAAATATTAACACATGACATGAATGGAGAACCACTGTATTAAAAAGAAATGTTACTACTCAAGTTTGGCGCGTTTGAGCCTTGTCTGCCATCATGCAATTAAAATTTGAGTAATTACAAATTTGATATTGTTTTGTCTAACAAAACTCATTTGAGATGAAATAGCAGGACGATTACTAACAAATTTTTATTCGTGATTGAATCTCGATCATATCGTTATATTTTGGAGTTGCATCAATGATAGCGGAAATACCTCTTCATTGCAGAGACGTAAGTACTCAATATTATAATAATCATAGAAAGGCTGAAGGCTTTTAAGCTGAATAGCCAAAGGCAATGCCTTTGGTTGAGTAGCGATTGTTGTGAATTAGTGGCATTTTTGACCAAATATGATGACAAATCTTTCTAGTTACACAAGATATAGAGTGCTTACACACAAACAACTAAAAAGGGCTTAAAATCCTCTTTATCATATTAAGTCCTGACCAGATATTTTGGCCTTTTTCGGTAGTGGCTTTGTCATACATTACACTGATAGGAAGTTCTTTGATTCTTGCTTTGTGATGTTTTGCATTTTTAATTATTTCCATACAAAACTCAAAACCGTTATACTCTATTGATATTTTTTTAGCAAGATCACCTGTCATTACTTTTAGACCCGACTGGCTGTCAGTAAGATATTTGCCTGTGAGCATCAAGCTAATAATATTACCCACTTTATTGAAAAATATTCTACTCTTTGGGATGGTATTGTTTTTAATAAATCTACTCCCAACAATGAGGTCATAATCGTCTTTTTGTATCTCTTTTAACAGCATATCTAGGTCTTCAGCCAGATGCTGACCATCAGCATCAATGGTAGCAATATATTTTGCCCCTTTTATAACGGCATAGTCTAACCCCGTCTTGGTGGCACCACCCGAACCCAGATTTATTATATGGTTTAATACAATAACAGACGAATAAGAATAACCTATTTCTGCTGTATTATCAGTGCTGGCATCATTGACCAAAACAATATTCTGGTAACCCACGGCAAGAATAGCATCTATTACTTTACCAATACGAAGGCCTTCATCTTTAGCGGGAAGCACAATATAGATGTCTTTGTTGTTCAATGTTATAGTATTTTAAAAACAGCATAACTACCGATATACACTGGCTCACCAAAGATACCATTCACATTTCTTATTTGCCCAGTGGCATCTTGGGTTTTGAGAATTCTATCTGTACTAATGAGATATAAATCAGGATTATTAAAAATTGTTTCGAGTAAAAGACGATACTTTTTTGAGAGAGATTGATCAGGAGTTTTGTCAATAGTATCTGTATGTAGATCGACGATGAGATAACCAAAACCGTATTCTTTCAGAAGTTTAAAAAATATCTTTCCTCCTCCAAAACGATTGTATAAACTGTAAAACATAGCCAATTGATTATCACCATATATTCGTGTTTGGTTGTCATTAATATGAAGATTCAAACTCGTTCCAACCTTGTATATTAACTTGTCACTGTTGTTAATTTCTTCAAGTGATTTATTTATATTTGGAAAAACCATGGCCAGTGTTTCACCCTCGTTTGAATGCCCAACCGAATATGAGAATACATTTGAAAATAGAATATTTTTTCCTTGATCCGCTATTAAATCAGTTGTTTGAATATTAGATATTCTGAGCACAATAGCTAGAAGAATCCACAACCCTGACATGCTATAAAATGCATTCTTAAGAAATATACGGTAAATACTAGAAGGTTTTTTTTCTAAAGTATAAAGAATGATGAATAGGGATAATGGAATCATTAGAAACCCATACCAAATTATTCCAGCGGACAATAAAAAGAAAAGAAAACTAAAACATAGGAATATGACCACGACATTTTTAATACTTCTTTTCTCTATCCTTATGGCAAGAAAAATAATGCCAATAAAGGCTATTAAAATAATTGGATAAGTCATTCCATCCAAATATTTGGTTCCATTTAATGCAGTGAAAAGTGAGTGAAAGATAGGGATTACTACCTCATAAATACCTGCTGTAACTTTTGCAATAAAACCATCATCAAACATAGGCACATTTCCACCTTCTAAAATTTTTTTACTTGTCAGAAGCCTTGTTCCATCGGTTGAAATTACTTTAGAAAAATAAAGGCAGCTCATTAAGTAAAGCGTCAGGCCTAACATTCCTAATATTTTATGTGTTCTTTTCTTCAGTGTAATGAAAACCAATATCAATGGTAGAAAAAGTATATACAAATATCCTATATCTAAAAAAATGGCATTTTCATTGGTGTTCTGCGAAATGTCATATGGTAAGGTCGTATATCTATAAAACAAATCCTCATAACCGAAATATCTCTGAATTTCTTCTCTTCTGGAATCGTTATTAATATTACCCAAGCTCTCATTTGGTTCCATTTGACTATGTAGTGGCAATACTAAAAATGCGCAATAAGTAATAACAATGCACTTTCTAATCTTTCCAAGGCACAAAGAATATGGATATCTAATATTATTCCTCACTTTTTATTTTATTATAAATTTCACTCATTTTCTGCTGATCTATGTCATGGCCTGAGCCTGACCCTCTCAGTAATTTTATCACGTTAGTACTGCCTGTATCATAGTAAGTTTTAGCCATCCATGGTGAAATTGTAACAATGCACGTAGTTAATATTATCGCCATTTGCACTAGAGATTTTTTTGCTTTTGCAAAATCAGTATACAAATACCAAGCTCCACTAAGAAATCCTGCTGCCAAAAGTATATAACTCAAAATATTGACATGTTTGTGGTAGCCCCTTAGACCTGTGTGGTCGTCTAATTTTAAAAATAAAATGGCACCAAAACCAAATAGGATTATAAACATCAATCCATATACTTTATTTTTATCCAGAGTAAGTGCTGCAAAAAGTGCGAATATTAAGAAGAAATGTAATAATTTAATCCCTAAGCCTATACCCAACAATATTCCTAAAATTATAGAAAAAATGTACATAGCATTTTCTTTCTTATTTTTATATATCTTATAAGAAACAAATAAGTGAATTGTGATTATTTGTAAAAACAACAACGCCAAATCAACTTTTAGTTCTATAAACATTTGTCGCGATATGGCTGGAGTTATTATTAATATGAGACTAATTAACATGGCACCTGTCTTATCTAATCTGAAGATAGACCTGGCTATTTGATAAGCTGATGCAGAAGCCAGAATAGCTCCAATTTGTGCCAAAAACATTGACACTTCTATTTTTTTAAAAAGTACTATTCCTATGGAAATAAACAACTCCCAATTATAAGGTTGGAATCCTTCTACGAGACCATTGTGGGCTGCTATGATTTTTGGTATATTGAGGTAATAATTACGCGAATCAAATCCTAAAGGATAAGGCCCAAGAATGAATATAAAATTTATGATAAAAAGGATACCAATAAGATAGAGCAAGGCAAGTTGCAATTTGTTATAGTTAGGATTGAATGAAATTATACCCACTATTCCTTTCCAGGCAAATTTATAATTTAGCCCTATAGCTAGGAGAATAAGAACCAAGGCACCTATCCAATTAAGAAGATGAAAAGCAGCCACTCCAAACAGAAAAAGAATAAAAATGCATATGCCTATACCTAAATCTAGAGTGTAATGTGATTTAGAAATAACTTTTTTATTTAAAAATGTTTGACTGACCCTGGCCCCTATACAATAACATGCAAAAAGAACAATGAAACCAGCCAAAAAGACATACAGTGCTTGGCCCAAAAGATAAACATAGTCACCTGTAGAAATATCTTGAAAGTAAAACTTACTATAGGAAATGGCCAATGCCAAAATAGAAATAGGGAAAAGAAGCAAAGTAAAAGGTATAAAAAAATGAGACCTCTTTTTATTTAAAATCTTAGAATCTTTGTCAAAAATCCAGACAAAAAGTGCACCTAAAACAATGTAAAAAATGGTAAGCCTAAAGTATTTAAAGTGTTGAACGGAGTCTAAATAAATGGCATGCTTATTAAAATAATCAAAGGTTAATATTAGAATCCAAGCTATAGAAAAAATAATGGCAACAGCATCAAATGATTTAATTCTAGACTTGAGTAGCTTTTTCATTTACTAAGAGATTGGTGTAAAAATAATGGTAACTACACAGGTGGACGCTTTTGGGGTAAAAAATTGTTATTTTTTTTACCAGATAAAGCCCATTTAAGATGGAAATCGAAGATATGTCGACATAATCAAGATTCATTAACGCATGAAGTAAGTTAATAGTAGCAGAGCTATTCATCGATAATAGCTGAAATATAATAGCAAAAGTGCCTTGAGCCTACTCCGAAAACATAAAAATTCTAAAATGTTTAACTTTTCACTCTTTTGGCTTTTCTTTTTTTTAAGATTGTTACTCATATTAATGTTTTTGCAAATATATAAACAGCTGTAAACTATTTTTTTATAGTTGTTTATATTTTGCTCTATATCAATGAGTTATAAATTGGCTCTGAATCGTTGTCTAGTCCAGTGCTTCGACCTTGCTATTCACCCTGCTAATCACAATGCAATAAATTCAGGCCTTTATACTGTATAAATCAATAGTTTGGAAGTTAGTCGGACATCAATACATCAAACCCCAAATCAGCATTCAGAAACAGATCTTTACATGAATCGTTTATTCCAAGCATTTGATTAAAAATTTTACGAGCAGTTTTTACAAGCTTATAACTGTCATGATATTGACCACTTATTGGTTCTGACCACGCTATGACCTCTTTGCTAATTTGCAACAAGGCTGAAGTGCAGCCAACAATGGAAGTTTTCGTTCAACCACTATTTAAGTTCACTGATTTTTATTAATATTGCCGATATCATATTGTGTAACCACTCAGGTGGGATAAATTTTTGCAAAAAAAAAGCTCTTTTATCATTATACTTCGGCAATTTATTCCTCAAATCGAAGATGTGGCAACATAATCGAGATTCACTAACACATAAAATAAGTGATTAATAGCCTGTGTCTAGCAATATAATAGCAATTTTTTACCTTCTTGTTTGGCAGACAGTTCGCAAAAATACACCACCTGAGTAGTTATCATATTTTTACTTTCTCTTGAAGGTTTAAAAGATTCCAAAGCCACCAGTAATATATGCTCAACACTGCACTAGAATCTAGTGTACAGGATGATTGTTATCTAGTGTCTCATATATTAGCGGTTACACCTCCATAACTAATGACTTATGTATAAATTTTTTACTATTGTTTTGATTCTCATTTCGTGCAGTGCTGATACTAACAACTTGGTATCTACAGACTTGTTACTCCATGGAGAGGCAATAACAATTATGGCTCCTAAAGACGCTACGATAACTGTGCAGAATTATGGTCTTATGAAAGACATTATAATCACAGATTCATTAGATTATCAAATAGAAATATTTATTGCCAAAGCCACTTCCCTTAATATAGAAAAAGCTATAGCTGATCAAAAAGACATAGTGGAAAAATCTCAGTACTTTTCTCAAATT
Source organism: Saprospiraceae bacterium (assembly GCA_036479115.1). Lineage (GTDB taxonomy): Bacteria > Bacteroidota > Bacteroidia > Chitinophagales > Saprospiraceae > UBA7328. The sequence goes on from JAZGFD010000290.1 coordinate 23,010, forward strand.
ATTGAAGATAATGAACATGGATTTATTTACGAAAAGAAGATTGATGAAAATAATGTTCGGTATGATTTTCGATATATAATAATTCAGGCAGATAAAAAATATACATTTCAACCCTCATTAAGCGGAGGACATAACAAGGCCAATGTGAGAAAAATGTATGAGGCCATTCAACAGTAATGCGAAATAGGAAAAAAAGAGCAAGAAATCAAATGATCATTAGATGGACGGGTCTTATGCTTTCTTCTTTTGTAATCTTATTATTTGTCATATCACTTATTACTGATCGTAGCCCTTCTAACGTACTTAATGGCCTATGGGGAGATATGTCAGGATTTACTGATGATCCAATGAAAATGAATAAGACGACTTTACGAAAATATGTAATTAACCAAAATCATGTAATGGATAGCCTGAAAATGGCATTGGATGATTGCCAAATAATAAAAAAACAAAAGGGCTTTGTAGAGGTAAATGCTCCTACTCTTAACATGAGGTCGTCTCCCGCACTTGCTTCTGATATTGTTCTAAAAATCCCAAATGGCACAGAAGTTATAATCAACTACTACGATGTTAAAAAATATTACCTTGATGGCATTCAAGGCAAATGGTGTAATATTACTCATGCTAAAAAATCAGGATGGGTGTGGGGTCCGTATGTGCGAATAGTAAAGTGAGTAGTTACAAAGATTATAAGTCATTATATCAAATAATGGCAACTACTTAGTGGGCGCTTTTGAAAAAGAAAATTGTTTTTTTCCTAGATTAAGCTCAATTTTTTGAGGTATAGTAAAGCTATGGCCAAAGAAATAGCTGCAATATGGCAGAAAAGAACTTTTTTACCTAAAATTGGTACCACCTGAGTAGTTACCAAAAGTGTTAACCAATTCGAAGAAGTGCCAAATTATGTAAAGGTTGAACGAGAACTATCATTTTTAATATTAATGAGTTTTCGTTCAATCACAATTTAAAATCATGACCATTCATCCAAAGCAATAGGGGCTTTTAGCAATGCATCAGGTATTCCAAAAGCATCTACTAATCCCAAAGCATCGGGTCGCAGATCTTGGCAAAGTTTGGTGACAACTCTTCTTATTGCTTTTGTTTTTCCACTTTCTATATAGTCATTTTCCAAATACCATCCTCTTTGTTCGCTTATTGTCTGTAGTGCATAGAGTTGGCACATTTTAGTCAAAATCTTTTTTGTTTTTATATTCTCAACTTCATGTATTTTTTTATAAAAAGCCCTCAGAGTATAATGCTCTACATAAGCATGGCCTAATTCTATGAGGTGTTCTTGTGTTCGTAGAAAAGCTTGAAATGGATCGGTTCTTCTTTTAATAAATTTCTGCATTCTGATGCTCAAAGTGATCAAATTCTTTTTGTACCTATACCTAAATGCATGTTTATGAAATTCTTCACTTAAAAGATGTGAAGTGTCTGAATTTCTCTTACTAAAAGGGCGATTTTCATCTACTACATTTTTCATACGAGTAAATAAATAACTGATCACTGCTTTGTAACCATCGTCATGAAACGACTGTTTAAATTCGGTTAAAAGTCCTTTGGCTACAAGCTGCATGAGTACAGTATTATCACCTTCAAAAGTGGTAAATATTTCGGCATCAGCCTTAATATCAGCAAATCTATTCTCCCTCAAATACCCTTTGCCTCCACATGCTTCTCGGCACTCTTGAATCGTTTTAGTAGCATGCCATGTAGCTACAGATTTTAGGCCAGCTGCTTGTGTTTCGATTTTTCTTATATCTTCTTCACTGGCATTGATATAATTATCCATTAGTTTGACTATGGCAAAATCATAGGCATATGTCTTTGCCAATTTTGGTAGCAGCCGTTTCTGATGTGTAGGATAATCCATTAACAAAGTCTCAGGTTTGCCTTCCTTTTGGCTAAATTGGCGCCTCTTTAGGCCGTATTTAATGGCTATTGTCAATGCTGATTTAGAACAGTTTACTCCTGCTTTCCCCACAGATATTCTGCCCAATACCAATGCGCCCAACATGGTAAAGAATCTTTTAGATGGATTTTTTATGCTGCTGGTGTAAAGGCCTTTTTCAGTTATATCACCATATTTGTTTAAAAGGTTTTCTCTGGGTATTCGAATGTGATCAAACCAAATACGACCATTGTCTACACCATTTAAACCCTGTTTGTAACCACAGTCTTCTACCTTGATTCCTTTTAGTAATTTTCCTTTTTTATCTCTTAGTGGCACCAATACGGAGTGTATGCCATGCACTTCTCCATCCACAATGAGCTGCCCAAATACGGCAGCTATACTTGAATGAAGTGCATTTCCTATAAATTCCTTGCCTGCCCCAAAATTAGGAGAATGCACTTCTAATTCATCGGTTTTAGAATCATAAGTGATGGTCGTTTTTAAGTCTTTGACATTAGAGCCATGCCCTGTCTCTGTCATAGCGAAACAGCCCAACAACTCTGCTCGATGCATCGCTTCTAGGTATTTTTTATGATGCTTTTCAGTGCCCAATAGATAGATTGCTCCTCCAAACAATCCAAACTGCACTCCAAATTTTATAGTGAGACTCAGGTCGCTGTACGCTAACATTTCAAAAACTGCCAAATGATGCCCTTTTCGATCTTCCCCTCCATATTTTTTGGGAAATGAATAGGCACTCACGCCTTGATCGGCAAGTGCCTTTGTCCGCTTTAAAGTAAGTAATCTGAATATATCTTTATCGGGCTCATATTCATTGTCAAACAATGGATCACTAAGTATTTTGCGCATTTTATCCTTGACATCTGCATATTTTCCATCCAGTATCTTTTGTAATTCTTTTACAGAAAATGAACAGGTATCATAATCGTTTCTAACTAAATCAGGATCAAGCCTACTAAGGAGAATACTTGCACTTGATGCGTTCTGAATCCCCAAGGCTTCCTCTATGTTTTTAATCGCTATGACGGTCTCTTTTTTATTCCATAGGCCATCATTTGATGACTTTTTCTTAGCCATTTCTATCCCTAATTTGACCAATTCATCTTTCTTTCTCAGTGGCAAATCTTTTGAAAGATTCTTAATGCTTCTATACCAAAGGTCAAATATTTTGGGAGATGGCGGCGTCCTAGGGTCAGTCCATTTTAATAGATATTCTTTCTCCTCTTTTGTTAAAATTTTTAAATTGCTGATTGCTTCATGAACCAATATAATCTCTGTGGGGCTCAATACACTGTCACTCCAGCCCACATAAAAGAGAGGAAGTAGACTTAATATTCCAGGACTTAATTCTTTATCAATAGTTGTAACAGACATTCTAAAATTATTTTGCTTTCTATATAGTGTTTGAACGAAAACGCATCAAAATTAGAAATCGTTCTTTTGGCAATATTTTAATTTTTTTCAACTCGCTGATACTCAGGCATCACCGAATTTCAAAAAACTAAATTCTCTTCCAAAATATTCTATTTCATAAAATTCGACAAATTCCGTTCAGAAACTATTAATATAACCACTAAGGTGGTATCAATTTTGGCTAAAAAAACTCTTTTATCACTATACTTCGGCAATATATGTCTCAAATCAAAGAAGTGGCAATATAATCGAGATTCACTAACACATAAAATAAGTTATTATTAGCGCTGTTATTAATACAAAAAAAGCTTGGGTCTAACAATAAAGTAACAATTTTTTACCTGCCTGTTTAGCAGAAAGGCCTCAAAAACACATTACTTGAGTAGTCATCTATTTATTAAAGTGAATGGATATATGTTATCAAATATATTCTCTAATGGTAGTATACCTGTGGTATTTCGATTTTCGAGAAATTTGACGTTCTTATTTTTTTTAGATCAAAAACACAATTTTCAACTGCAACTGTAACTGTAACTGTGACTGTCAATGTCTCTGAGTCTGATCTATAATTCTTACCCAGATTTGAGAAAAAAATACCGTTCTCTTCTGGAGGGAAGTAGGCAAAAAAAGTGTAGGCCCATATGTGATGAGTATAATTACCTTTATGTTTTTTAGAAATGAATAAAATATGGGACTATTAAATAATAAAGTAGCCATCATCACAGGTGGCTCTAGAGGAATCGGAGAAGGCATTGTTAGAAAATTTGTAGCAGAAGGCGCTTTAGTGGCCTTTTCTTATAGATCCAGTAGTGAGAGAGCAGATGCTATAATAAAAGAACTGGGAGCCGATAAAGTAATGGCTCTTCAATCAGATGCCAGTAAAATGGAAGACGCAGAAGAACTGATTTCTGCTACAGTAGAAAAATTTGGCAAAATAGATATCCTTGTTAATAATGCAGGAATTACTAAAGATACCCTAATGCTCAGAATGAGTGAAGCCCACTGGGATGATGTAATGAATGTAAACTTGAAGTCCGTATTTGTTATGACCAAAAGTGTTTTGAAAACCATGATGAGGCAGCGCCAGGGCAGCATCATTCATATGGGTTCAGTGGTAGGTGTTTTTGGCAATGCAGGCCAAGCCAACTATGCCGCCTCAAAAGCGGGTATTATAGGTTTTTCTAAATCTATAGCCAAAGAAGTGGGAAGCCGTAATATCAGAAGTAATGTCATAACTCCTGGGTTTATCCAAACTGAAATGACGGGAGAATTGGATGAAAAAACGAAAGAAATTTACACCAACAGTATTCCTCTCAAAAGTTTCGGGCAGCCTGATGACATTGCCAATGCATGCATTTATCTGGGGTCTGAAATGAGCAGTTATGTTACAGGCCAAGTGTTGAGTATATGTGGTGGAATGAATATGTGATTGTTATTTTAATCATGACTTATACAGAGCAAGGGAGAAACTTAGAATTAAAAATAAATTAACAATTGGTTATTAATCAATCATCCAATATTAACATTCGTCTAGGCCTGATACAGCAATTTAACATTGGACAAAAAAGAGTATTTAAAAAATATATTTCTTTTTTTACCTCTCTGGCCTTTTATTTCTTGTGAATTTTATCTAATTTCAGCAATCATCAAAAATCAATCATTATGAAAAAAACTCTCTTGACATTATTTTGTTGTGCTGCATTTGGCTTAGTATACTCTCAAAGTTGTGGTAATGGCGGCAGCGCTGGATCTATAGGTGGGTCTGCTGGTTCCATAAGTTCGAGTATATCCAGTTATAGCCTCAGGGGTTTTTCTTCTGACTTGGGAAGAGCAATGGGTGTAAAAAATACCCGTAATTATCTTTTAGCAATAAAAAATTATGATGACATACAAGGTTCTCCATTTCTTACTAAAGATGCGGTTACAGCCACACTAGTGATGAATAATGATGGGTTAATAGAGAATGTGCTTGTTAAAATTGATATTTTTGCCAATGAAATAATTGCTACAAATGATGAAGGCGTTGACATTGTGCTAGATACTAGATTTTATAAAGAAGTCTTTTTCACATTCAATGGTGAATTGCTATCATTAAAAAAAGTGAACCCAAAACATCCTAATGTATTCTATGAAGTGCTTTATGAAAGTGGCAACATTGCCTTTTTTAAAGAACAAAAAGCGAAACTTCGAGAAGGTAAAAATATTGGCATCACACAGAGTATCTCTAGATTCAATCAGCATAAAAAATACTTCGTTTCAGGTGAAGATGGAGCAGTGGTAAAAGTAAATCTTAAAAAAAGAGATGTATTTGATCATTTTCCTGAGCTTGAAGCTGTAGCATTTAGAGAGTATATAAAAAGTGCTAAAATCAAACTAAAAATGGAAAAAGACTACAAACAGTTATTCGCCGCTATGGATGACGACTAAATAATTAGCATTTTCCACAAAAGTATTATTTAAACCCGATCAACGATTTTGTGTCGTTGATCGGATTTTTTATTTTAGAAGAGTTTTATGATTAAATTTTAGAATGATCTTTCCTATAGGCGATACCAATGTAAAAGGAGGCGCAAAACCACTTTTCGCTTACAGCCTTATTGTCGTTAATGTCATCGTTTTTCTACTTCAGTTACAAGTAGAAGGCAATCTCGTATGCGAATACGCCACCATACCTAGAGATATATCTAGAGGAAAAGACCTTCACACTCTGGTATCCAGTATGTTTCTTCATGGCGGTTGGATGCATCTCATTGGGAATATGCTTTTCTTATGGGTTTTCGCTGATAATATCGAAGCCGTTATTGGCAATACCAGGTTCATCATTTTTTACTTATTAGGTGGTTTTTTTGCATCTGGAGCACACATTGCGTTGGAGTTGTTAGTAGGAGGTGACGGCAGCCTTACTTGCTGTCTGCCCTGCGCTACAGGAAGCAATTGTGCTATTGATGACAACCTATGCCTTGGCTCCGTACCTTCTCTTGGGGCTAGTGGAGCCATATCAGCTGTGATGGGAGCCTACCTTGTGATGTTTCCTAAATCTACTATTAAAGTGTTAGTATTCATTTGGACTGTAAGAGTATCAGCCCTGTTATTTTTAGGCTTTTGGTTTGTAGAGCAATTGATGTCAGGCATAGGAGGACTTAGTGTTATAAGCGCTCAGTCAGCCGGAGTGGCATGGTGGGCCCATATTGGAGGCTTTGTTTTTGGGCTTGTTTTTGGTTTCCTAAATCGAGACGCTACCAAAGATTTGGATAGGGTAGATAGTTTATAAGTGCCCATTTGTCAATAATTAAGCCACTACTTTATTTTGGAATGCAACTTTTTCTTGTCTATATCATTTGGAAATATATGGCTGAAGCCTTTATGCAATTAGCCAAGGGCAACACTTTTGGCAGCATGATTCATGAAGCTGATATGGCGACATTTTTAATTTATAATGATCACAATTTTTACTATAGTATAAGGTGATGAGTACATAATGGAGTGACGACTTTTCTGAAATTGTAGGCATCACATCCACTGGGCTTATCACCGTGAAATAATTGAAAATGAACAAAAGAGTCCTTTGCCTGTAGATTTACAATTGCTGCCAAGAATAGAAATATTTGGCCGAAGAGTTAGATTGTCTCTGAATAAAGCGGATGTCACCAGTGCTTCTTCTTTCAACTCCTTATATTCATTTACGGTAGACTTAGTCTGACACCCAATCACCCTAATCAATATTCGCCATAATTCCTTATCTTCCCAAATAATATTACATCCAAAATGACCACCAAAAAAACAAATCAACCATCTTCCCGAAAATTGTCAGCCATCCTCTTCGCCGACATTGTAGGCTACACAGCTCTCATGCAAAAAGATGAAAAACATGCCCGCACTATCCTTCCAACAGATTAATTTTGATAATTTTGCCAAAAGTACTTTGGTCATCTTGACTCTTTAGTTGGCCAGATTCTTTACCTTCTTCATGTTTATTGGCATAGCCGACACTCACATATATAACCGACCAATCAAGTATAATTTTGCCTCCAGCTGTATGACTGCCTCGGAGGTGATTATTGGTAATAGCTAAAAATTTCTCGCCACTTGTCTCCGACCTTGTTGGATTCTATGTCAAAATCTATTGTAGCCACTTTTAATGAGTTTTTACCAAGCCCTTCAAATTTTGTAAAGCATACAATGAGTTGTGACCTTAATGAATCATAGACGAAAGATTGGATCCTTAAGGTAGAAATGCTTACTCCAAGGGCATAAAACCTCAAATATTCATCTATATCATTTGGAACATTTAATTCTATCTGAGATATTTTTTTTTCAGAGATAATAGATAAAGTACCCATTCTGTCTAGCAATAATATTTTACCGCCATAAGTGGATATGCTGCCTCCTCCAATCTTAAAATCTAAACCCTTTAATGAATAGATGGATGCTGACAGAGGTAATGCCGAAGTAATAATTTCATCATTTTCAATAAGGCTTAATGGCTCAATTGTCTTATTTATAATGATAGGTTTGTACTCTTTTTTTGTGCCAGACTGAATATTTAAAGTGTTCTTAAGGGCTTCGTATTTAGCCCCAAAAAATCCTTGATTACTGAATACTATGAGTATTACCCAGACAAAATTTGTGATGACCAACAGGACAAATAGGGCCTTTTTATCAATTTTGAGCCTACTCTGGAAACTAACATTTTTCAGAAAAAGAATCGTTTTGGATGAAATTTACATTTTTAGAGATTAGGTGATGCCTGAGTACCAGCGAGTTGAGAAAAATGTAAAATTCGCCAAAAGGAACTTTTTTGATTTTGTGAGTTTTCGGAGTGGACTCAATTTTCTAATTTGTGCTGTGCATGTCGAAGTATCAGTCTATAAAATGGCATGTCATTTTATTGTCATCCTAAGTCCACTCTTTATTCCAAATTTTTCTCTATGTCACTACCAGTCGCAGTGCTTTTTGAATAAAAATGAAACTATTTTTTTACTAATCAAGGCTCATTTGCGTCGTAATGTTATCGCTCTTGCTACTCAAATGGTCGCAGAGTAGCGGAAAAAGAATCGTTTTTTAACAAAAATTGACTATGGTCGCGAGGCTACTTCTCTTTTAATGCTCTTTTTTTACAAGTTTTACAAAGCTCAGAAATTCCTTTTTGTTCCCATGATTCTTTTACAGTACCACTAGAAAGGTCTCTGTTTTTTATATGGTAGCAATCCTCATCAATGTGATACTTATTACCGGCACTACTCCAATAAACATGATCGTTTGCCTGAGTCAGTTCTTTGAGTTCAGTTGTTTGCTGATTGATTTCTTCGGTGTACTTCTCTACTGAAGGAGGATTAAAATCAGCACCTGTGATACCAGCTGCTACCATTGCCACAGCAGCAATACTGCCTGCAATACCCTTGGTCTTTCCACTTATTTTTTTATTGGTAAATATAAGTACCACCAATGGCAAGAAAGCCAATACTCCCATAATTGCCCCCAGTTGATTTTGCACAAAAAAACGGATGGTGTCTTTCTCAGAAGCAGGGTCGAGCCTATTCGCTTTTTTCCATAACCAAGAACCAGTTATTGCCAATATCAATATGGCAATAATAGCCCCTATGAGCCACATCATCATTTCATCGCTTATCAAATTGAAAATGGCATATGCTTGCCCTCCCATGGCAGCCAGCCATGACACAAAGGCAAATATTCTAAGTTTTAAAGCTTTACTCTTGGCTTCTGGACTGGCAACAAATGATTTTTGTTCTGACATTGTTTTTCGTTTTATTTTATCCGCATCTTTGCAAAATTTGATGGAAAATATACTAAGTATTGAGCGGTTTATAAATGAAGTGGTTTAAAAACGTATGTTAAAATAAGTGGCAAAGCCTTGCCCGTAATAATAGCACCTTTTCACAACAAATTATAAAGTCAAATATTTTCTGTCATTTGTAAGGAAAATGAAAGTTAACTCATGCATATCTACTCGTTCCCCATGTACTTGGTTAAGATTCACCGAATCCTGATTTGGCGACATTTTTGACAGAAAATGGTGACAAATCATATTTCTCCACAAGGAATTGATTTACTTCGATTGTAGCAAAATGGGACATTTTAAATTATGAGTCCACTCTGGAAACTAACATTTTTTATAAAAAGAGTTATTTTGGATGAAATTTGCATTTTTTGAGATTCGGTGATGCATGAGTATCAGCGAGTTGAGTAAAATGTAAATTTCGCCAAAAGAAA
>JAZGFD010000291.1:0-14792 GCA_036479115.1 Saprospiraceae bacterium
TCCTACTCTTCTTTCTACAACCCATTTTTCTAATTTAAAATCAGGAATACCATATCTCAACAATCCTCCTATTCTATCATTTCTTTCAAATACAGTCACCTCATGCCCTGCTTTATTGAGTTGAGCAGCTACGGCTAACCCTGCAGGCCCTGACCCTACCACAGCCACTTTTTTGCCACTTCTATTTTCAATAATTTCAGGTTTTACAAAGCCCATTTCAAATGCCTTTTCAGCAATTGTTTTTTCAATATGTTCAATAGTAACAGGGTCATTGTTAATGCCTAAGACACAAGATGATTCGCAAGGAGCAGGGCATATCCTACCAGTAAATTCCGGAAAGTTGTTAGTATCGCTTAATATTGTATATGCCTTTTCCCAATCCTCTAGGTATACAGCATCATTAAAATCAGGAATGATATTGCCCAATGGACATCCATTGTGACAAAAAGGGATACCACAATCCATGCATCTCGCAGCTTGATTGTTGGTCTTTTTATCTGAACAATCTATATAAATTTCCTTGTAATCATTGACCCTTTCTTCTACATTTCTTTTATCAGGAAGCCCTCGTGAATGCTTCATGAATCCTTTTAGATCGCCCATCGTTTTTTGTATTAATTAGAAGTAACAACTTAGGTGGAGCCAATTTTGGATAAAACAAGATTCTTTTTCTACCATATTTCAGCTATTTTTTTGCTGCAGCTCTGCTATACATCAAAAAAAAAGGTTTATCGGGTAAAAAAAATAACAATGTTTTACCTCAAAAGCGCCCACCTGAATAGTTACAATTAAACTACCAGTTCCTTTTGTTTCTCAATTTTCTTTTTATTCTCTAATACTGCTTTATATTCTTTAGGCATGATTTTTAAGAATTTGTGTTTGATAACATCCCAATTTTGGAGTATTTCAAGTGCTTTGAGGCTGCCAGTAAATTTAAAATGGTTTCTTATATGCCCTCGTAATATATCCCAATCATGCTGGTCTAAAATTTCTAAAAAAATCATTTCTTTATTGCAAAATTGATCCTGAGTGCCATCAGGATTATAGATATAGGCAATCCCGCCACTCATTCCAGCTCCAAAATTTCTGCCTATCCCTCCTAAGATAACTGCCATACCCCCGGTCATATATTCGCAGCCATGAGCTCCTATGCCTTCTACTACAGCCAATGCACCACTATTTCTAACACAAAATCGTTCTCCTGCTATTCCTTTGATATAGGCTTCTCCTGAAGTGGCTCCATATAGCGCCACATTTCCTATTATGATATTTTTTGATGGTTCAAATTTGGCATCACGATCAGTCACCACAATTAATTTAGCACCACTCAGTCCTTTTCCGAAGTAATCATTGGTATCACCTTCTATGGTGAATGTAATTCCTTTGGCCGCAAAGGCACCAAAACTCTGGCCGGCATAGCCCCTAAACCTAAAATTAATAGAATCATCTTCTAATCCTTTGCTGCCATATTTTTTAGCTATCTCATTTGACAACATTGCTCCCACGGCTCTATCCGTATTTTTAATTTCGAATGCCCCTTGTATAGATACCTTGTCTTTTATGGCCAATTCTGCATATTGTATCAATTTTCTGTCCAATACATTCTCTATATCATGATTCTGCTCTACTGATTTGTATTCTCTCACTTCTCCTGCAAATTCTGATCTAAAGAGAAGCGGAGTAAGGTCTAAGTTTTTTAATTTCCAATGATTTATTTCTTTTTTAATTTTTAGTTTTTGGGATTTTCCCACCATATCATTAATGGTTCTAAATCCTAACTGAGCCATGATTTCTCTCATATCTTCGGCGAGAAACCGGAAGAAATTAACTACATGATCTACTTCTCCTACAAATTTTTGCCGTAAGGTATCATCTTGAGTAGCTATGCCTACAGGACAAGTATTGAGGTGACATTTCCTCATGAGTATGCACCCTTCTACCACAAGAGCTGCCGTAGCAATACCCCATTCCTCTGCTCCTAGAAGTGTGGCAATAGCCATATCCCTTCCTGTTCTTATCTGTCCATCTGTTTGGATGGTAACTCTGTCTCTTATTTTATTTTGTACCAGTGTTTGATGCGTCTCTGCTAAACCCAGTTCCCAGGGCAAACCTGCATGTCTTATTGAGCTGAGCGGTGATGCACCAGTACCACCATCAGCACCTGCTATCAGAATATGATCAGCATGGCCTTTGGCTACACCTGAGGCTATGATTCCCACTCCTGCTTTAGATACTAGCTTAACACTTATTCTCGCTTTTCTATTCGCATTTTTCAAATCAAAAATAAGCTGGGCTAAGTCTTCAATAGAATAAATGTCATGATGAGGAGGAGGTGATATTAGTCCTACTCCTGGTGTGGAATGTCTTACTCTTGCAATCCAATCATTTACTTTGTGTCCTGGTAATTGGCCTCCTTCTCCAGGTTTAGCCCCTTGGGCCATTTTAATTTGTATTTCTACACAGTTAGTCAAGTAATTTATGGTAACCCCAAATCTCCCAGATGCCACTTGTTTTATTGCTGATCGTTCCCAATCACCATTTCCTAATTTTTTAAACCTTTTCTCATCTTCTCCTCCTTCTCCGCTGTTACTTTTTCCTCCTATTCTATTCATGGCTTTCGCCAAAGTAGAGTGGGCTTCATGAGAAATGGATCCAAACGACATAGCCCCTGTAGCAAAACGCCTCATAATGTTATCAGCAGGCTCCACTTCTGATAATGGGATAGGTGATGCATCAGCAAATTCAAGCATACTTCTCAGCGTAACTGCAATTTTTCCCTGATTATTAATGACTTTGGTATATTTTTTATATAAGTCATAATCATTGGTTTTGGTGCTGTGTTGTAGTAGGTGTACACTTTGAGGGTTAAACAAATGATATTCCCCCCTCTGTTTCCATTGAAATATACCTAGATCGATGAGTTCATTAGCTTCTCTATCATCAAAAGCCAATTTGTGCTTGACCAATGCTTCTTTAGCCAAATCATCAAATTTCATCCCTTGTATCCTGCTTATTGTACCTGTAAAACATACATCCACCACTTCTTTTGAAATCCCCAGAGCTTCAAAAGTCTGGGCACCTTTATATGATTGTATAGCTGAGATTCCAAGTTTTGACATAACTTTAAGAAGGCCTTTATTGATGGCCTTTATATATTTGACTTGATATTCCTCTGACCTATATTTTTTCAACTTCCCAACACGGCACAACTCATCTACTGTCCTCAATGCCAATCTAGGGTATACTGCATCTGCTCCATAACTAATGCAAGTAGCACAATGATGTGTCTCCAAAATATCGCTGCCATCTACAATAATGGATGCTTTGTGTCTCAACCCTTCATTAATAAGATACTGATGTACTGCTCCTGCAATGAGAAGGGAAGGAATAGGTACGCGTTCTGAACTAATTTTACGGTTTGAGAGGATAAATATATTTACACCTTGGTCTGCTAAGGCTGATATTTTATTCTTAATAAGGGTAATGGTTTTAAAAAGGTCTCTGCCCTTATATTCTTTTCTAAATGTACAGTTTATTTCTGCTGAATTAAAATGGTCGTGCTTGATTCCCTTTAATTTTTGGAAAGTAACTGTGTTCAGAATCGGGCTCTCCAGTCTGATAAATTTAGCCCTATTTTTAGTGATATTACAGATATTTTCTGCTCCTCCTAACGCACACTTAAGTGTCATAAATTCTGCTTCTCGTAGAGGATCTATCGGTGGATTAGTAACCTGGGCAAACTGCTGTTTAAAATAATTAGCAATATGCTGTGCGTACCGTGAAAGTACAGCAAGAGGAATATCAGCACCCATTGAACCTATTGGCTCTTTGGCATTCTCACTCATTGCCGTTATAATCAAGTCTTCGTCTTCAGAGGTAAACCCATGTGCTAGTTTGTGTTGTATCACAGAGAGTTTGTCAATTTCTTCTTCTATATCTTCACTATCCACATCATCAATATGCACCTTAGATTCAGCTACCCATCGCTGATAAGGAAATTTTTTACATACTATTTCTTTTAATTTATCATCCCCTATAATCTCACCATGATCGAGGTCAGCAATGAGAATTTTTCCTGGTTTTAAGCGGCTTTTATAGATCACTTTGGCAGGATCTACCGGCAGTACTCCTGTCTCTGATGCCATTATAAGATCGTTATCATCAGTAAGCATATATCTGGATGGTCTTAAGCCATTTCTATCTAAAGTGGCTCCAATCACGGTGCCATCTGTAAAGCATATAGATGCTGGGCCATCCCAAGGCTCAATATAAGCCTCATGGTATTCATAGAATGCCTTTTTATATTGTTCTACATGGTCAGAGTTTTGCCATGCTTCTGGTATTAGCATCATCAAAGAATGAGGAACAGATCGCCCACTGAATACTAAAAACTCAAAGACCGTATCAAATATGGAAGAATCAGAACTTCTTTTGTAAAAAAGAGGCATAACTCTATCTAATTCCTTTTTTGTAAAGGCATCAGATTTTAAAAATTTTTCCTTTGCCCTCCAAGAGTTGGCATTTCCCATTATGGTATTGATCTCTCCATTATGTGAAATCATTCTGAAAGGCTGAGCCAGTTTCCATTTAGGTACTGTATTGGTAGAAAACCTAGAATGAACCATTGCTATAGCTGATTTGTAATCAGGATTTTTTAGGTCTTTATAAAAAAGCCTCACTTGCCACGAGGTCAGCTGGCCTTTTAGCACTATAGTGCGACTGGAAATAGATGAAAAGTAAAAATCATCAATAAGGTCAGGCAAAGCTCGATGTGCTTTGTGATGTACAGATTTTCTAAGTACCAGTAATTTTTTATCAAATGCTTTTCTTCTAAGGTCTTGGTTGGGTTTAAAAAATAACTGTCTGATTTCAGGTTGCGAAGCTGCTGATGACTTCCCTAGTACAGAGCTATCTACTGGTACTTTTCTATAGCCCATATACTCCAAATTTTCTCTCACGGCGCATCCTTCTACATATTCCATGAGTGCCTCGATAAGGTCTGTATCTGTAGGAAAAAAGCACATGCCTACACCATATTTGCCTTCTTGGGGTAATTCAAAACCAAGGTCTTGCTTTTTGAAAAACGAATGAGGAATATGAGTAAGAATACCAGCACCATCCCCACTTTCGGGGTCACAGCCACATGCACCTCTGTGTTCCATATTTTCTAAAATAGTAAGAGCATTGCTTACTAATTCATGTGATGCCTTACTATCCAAGTTGGCTATGAGACCTGTGCCACATGAATCTTTTTCTAATTGAGGCACATACAATCCCTTATGCTGGTTAGCATTTTTCATATAGAGATTAATCTAAAATGTTAAACAAAAATATTTCTTGGAGAAGGAGTGCCAAAGGTAGAGCAAAAATAGGCAGCATACTTTGCTAGTATGTGTTTACAATTGATAATGTGAACACTGCTTGAATTTTAAAAAAAAGTACTTAGAATACACACCGTTTTAACATCGTATTACAAAATTTGTTAATTTGTGGAGGAACTCTTGGCATGGCGAAAAATTCATCTGCGGTATCCTATCTAAATAAAAGAAAGAAGTATATTCCTTACTTCATCTTTGCCGTGTCGTGCATGCTTTATATAAATACTTTAAATCATGAATTTACCCAAGACGATGCCATAGCCATTTACAAAAATCAATTCACCCAGCAAGGCATTTCAGGAATACCTGATATTTTTTCGAAAGATACTTTTTATGGATTTTTTGGTGGTGACAAAAGCAGCTTGGTTTCAGGGGGAAGATATAGGCCCTTGACCCTAGGATATTTTGCTGTATTATGGGAAGTCTTTGGAGACAATCCTCTGCCTTTTCATATCTCTAATATAATAATGTATGGCTTGCTTTGTGTGCTATTGTATTTTTTCTGTTTAAAACTGCATCCATTTAAAAAAGAAAGCCACAATCTACTTTGGGCTATTATAACAGCCATCACATTTTCGGCACATCCAATTCACACAGAAGTAGTAGCAAACATTAAAGGCTTAGATGAAATATGGAGTTTAGGTTTTGGATTGCTATCTATATTATATATATTAAAATACGTTGATACTCAAAAAAATATTAATCTAATATATGGTGGATCATTATTGATCTTAGGCGTTTTAGCTAAGGAGAATGCCATAACTTTTGTAGGTATTATCCCCGTTACCATTCTCTTTTTTAGAAAAACAGAATGGTCTACCAAATTAAAAATATTAGCAGGGCTTGTAATTAGTACTGTTATTTATATGTTGATTAGGACATCTGTTATTGGATTCGCATTTGACAATCCCCCTTTAGAGATGATGAACAATCCGTTTATGAAGATGATAGATGGAGTGTACTATCCATTTGAAACCATTGAAAAGTGGGCTACCATAATATACGGCATGGGCAAATACGTGGGGCTTCTGTTTTTTCCTCATCCTCTTACTCACGACTACTATCCTCGTCACTTTGGGGTAATGACATTTGCTGATCCTGCTGTGATTCTGGCTTTCATTGTCAATATATTGATAGTTGCTTTTGCAATTGTTGATTTTAAGAAAAAATCCGTTACTTCCTATTCGGCTATTTTTTATCTGATGAGCATTGCTCTTACTTGCAATATGGTATTCCCCATTGGCACCCATCTTTCTGAGCGGTTTTTATTTATGCCTTCTATCGGGTTTGCAATGTTGATAGGATCATTTTTTGTGGCGGGTTCTAAAAAGTGGAGTATTAAAATCATTGGCGCCATTTGGTCTATAGCTATACTTCTTTTTACTATAAAAACTATTGAAAGAAATCGAGTTTGGCAGAGTGATTTCAGATTATTCACTACTGATGTTCATACTTCTCCCAATAGCGCTAAGGTACAAAACGCAGCAGGGGGTGCCATGCTCACTAAAGCTTCAGAAATCACCAACGAAGACGAAAAGAAAGCATTAACAACACAGGCAATTGTACATTTGACACAAGCCATTAAAATACACCCTTCTTATAAAAATGCCCACCTCTTACTTGGGAATGCTCACTTTGGATTAGACGAATATGGCCAAGCCATTTTATCGTATGAAAAAGCGATCCAACTGGATAATGGCTACAAAGCTGCAAATGACAATTTAGCTTTGGCATATAGAGAAGGGGCAAGATATGAGGGGTCGCAACGAGGGAATATTACTAAAGCCATTCAATATTTATTTAAGGCCGATGTATTACAACCAGGTGACTTCGAGACAATTAGCTTGCTCGGTATTGCACATGGTAATAATGGTCAGCACCAAAAAGCAATTGATTTTTTCAAAAAAGCGTTATCTCAGAAGCCAAATAATGCTCAAGCTCATTTAAACTTGTCAAATGCATACATCAATGCAGGTAACAAAGAGCAAAGTGAATATCATCGTAGACAAGCATCTATTTTTAAGAACAAACAATAACAATACATGAAATACCTTTTTTTAATAGCATCAATGGTTTTGAGTCATTTGTCTTTTGCTCAAAGCGCCAATGTCACAATTGACTCATTAATAGAAAACATGAGCATTGATGATAAGATAGGCCAGCTGTTTATGATAAGAGCATTTTCTCACAATGATGCCAAAAATATAAGCCTTCTCAAAAGCCAAATAAAAAAATACAAACCTGGAGGTCTGTGCTTTTTTCAAGGCAGCCCTCCAAAACAAGCAGAGCTCACTAATGTTTATCAAAAACTGTCTGACATTCCGTTGCTTATTTCGATAGACGGAGAATGGGGCTTGGGCATGAGGTTTAAAGATGATGCCATTAGCTTTCCAAAGCAGCTTACCCTTGGCGCTATGGATAATCACAATTTAATTTACGATATGGGAAGAGAAGTAGCCGTACAGATGAGGCGTATCGGAATTCATGTTAATTTTGCCCCCGTTGTGGATGTAAATAACAATGCCAATAACCCTGTTATCAATATCCGTTCATTTGGCGAAGAAAAAGACAATGTGGCCAGCAAGGCATATGCCTATATGAAAGGCATGCAGGATGGTGGTTTGGCTACCTGTATCAAACATTTTCCTGGGCATGGTGATACTGATGTAGATTCACATTATGATCTTCCTGTTATCAATCACGATAGAAGAAGGCTGGATAGCATAGAAATATCACCTTTTAAAGCCCTAATAAATAAAAAGGCAGATGGAGTAATGGTAGCTCACCTTCAGGTAAATGCTCTGGACAACAGAGAAAATAGACCTACCTCCCTTTCTCGATATGTGATAGAAGATTTATTGCAAAAAGAATTGGGATATAAGGGCATCGTGTATACTGATGCAATGGATATGAAAGGAGTAACCAAACATTTTAAAGGAGGAAGTGCTGATTATGAAGCATTTATGGCAGGAGCTGATTTTATCTTGGTTACAGCTGATCTAGAAGAAGGGTTTGAGTATCTCAAAAATAAATACGACGAAGGAAAGCTAAGTATTGAAAGAATAGATCGCAGTTTGAGAAAAATATTGAAAGAAAAAGAAAGATTGGGAGTCCTCAAAGGAGTAAAGCCTATCAAATTGAAAGGAATAAAAGAAGATGTAAATAATGTGCGATCACAAGTAATAAAGTATAAAATTTATGAAAATGCACTTACTTTGGTTAAAAATGAAGACATCCTCCCAATTAGCAAACTAGAGGGCCAACTGTTTGGAGCTGTAAGTCTTGGAGCTAAGAAAAAAACAGAATTTCAAAAAAGATTAAACTCATATGTATCAGCAACCACTTATGCTATACCAAAAGACTCAAAATCAGAAAAATACAATGCAGTTTCTGCCAATTTAAAAGATAGAGATTATGTCATTATAAGTATCCACAACATGAGTAGGTATGGCAAAAAAAAATATGGTATTACAGACCTTCAAAAAAAGTTTATTAGCAATTTGGCAAAAAAAACGAAGGTAATTTTAACTCTATTTGGATCTCCCTATGCTACTAAATATTTTGAAAACATGGATTGTGTAATAGTGGCTTATGAAGAAGACAAATTAATGCAGGATATAGCTGCACAAGCCATTTTTGGAGCATTGGATATCACAGGAAAGTTGCCAGTTACAGCTTCTGATGTTTTTAAAATAGGGCACAGTATTGTTCTTCCTGGTATTCAGAGGCTGGGCTACGCGCTACCTGAAAGAGTAGGCCTAAACTCTGATACTCTAGATCAAATACCAGCACTAATGAGAAAAATGATAGCAGAAAGAGCTGCTCCTGGCGCCCAAGTATTTGTAGCCAAAGACAATAAAATAATATATGAAGAAAGTTTTGGTTACCACACTTATCAGAAAAAAAAGAAGGTTCAGTCATCTACCATTTATGATGTAGCTTCTATTACAAAAATTTTAGCCTCTACGATAAGTGTCATGCATCTTTATGACAAAGGCCAATTTCATTTTGATGATACAGTAAAAGAATATTTTTCAGATGAAGACACAACCAATAAGCGCGATCTAATATACATGGATATGATGTCACATGTTTCGGGATTGATAGGATGGATTCCTTTTTATGAAAAGACATTAAGTGATCAGAAACGCCCAAAACCATCAGAACGATATTACCAAAAATCATCATCAGATTCATTTAATATTGAAGTGAATCGCAACCTCTTTCTTCGCTCTGATTATCAGGATTCTATATGGAGAGAAGTATTTTCCTCAAGATCAAGAAGCAAGCAGTATTTTAAAGACAACAAATATCTCTACAGTGATCTGGCTTTTTATATCCTGAATTGGACTGTGGAGCGAAAAACAATGAAAGAAGTAGACGAATATGCTTATGAGCACTTTTATAAACCTCTGGGACTAAAGAGAACAGGTTTCAACCCATTGTTTAATTTTTCAAAATCAGAGATTTCTCCTTCAGAAAGAGACAACTATTTCAGAATGGCTGTAATACAAGGTTTTGTACATGATATGGGCGCAGCAATGCTAGGGGGCGTAAGTGGTCATGCAGGATTATTTTCTACTTCTAAGGAAATTGGCGTTCTTATGCAGATGCTCCTCAATAAAGGTTACTACGGAGGGCAACGATATTTAAAAAATGAAACAATAGACTTTTGTACCACTCGGCACCCAAAATCTTCTCGCAGGGCGATTGGGTTTGACATGAAAGAGCTCAATACCTCAAAATCTCTGAACATGTCAGAATTGGCTTCAGAAAATGCTTTTGGTCATCTGGGTTTTACTGGTTGTGCCACCTTTGCTGACCCTGACCATGACCTCGTATATGTATTGCTTGCCAATAGGACTTTTCCCACAATGAAAAACAATAAGTTTGGCAAGAACAATTACAGGCCCAAAGTTCAAAGTATTATTTATCGATCTTTGATGAATTAATCATTTTAATCACGACTCTTGCCACTTTATTTTAAAATAGCTATAAGGTATCTCATTGGTAAAAAATCGACCAATGCTATCAATATTATTACCGGTATATCAGTGGTAGGTATCACTATAGGAACCGCAGCATTGATCTTAATTCTATCTGTTTTTAATGGATTTGAGCAATTAATGAAAAAATATTTGGATGCCTTTAACCCTGACCTTAAAATTGCTTTAGTAGAAGGAAAGTTTTTTAACCCTGAACCTATTATTTCTGAAATAATGACGTTGGAAAACGTATCTCTTATCAGCAAGACTGTTGAAGATGTAGCAATATTTCACTATAAAGAGAATCAACATGTAGGCATACTCAAAGGAGTAGATGTCTTTTATCCTGAAGTTTCAAATATCAATTCGGCTGTGATAAGAGGAGAAATGATTCTTAATGACGAAGGTATAGAATATTGTAGCGTAGGAGCGGGTATAGCTGCCAAGCTAAATATAAATCTTAGTGACCCTCTTCATGCCATCAAAATTTATATGCCAAAAAAAAATAGGCGGGGTGCGTTGGATTCAGAATTCAAATCAAGATCTATAAGCCCAGGGTCTATTTTTTCTCTTCGCAACCAAAAAGACCAGGAGTATATTATTGCAGAATTGCCATTTGTACAAGAATTATTAGAATTAAGGAGCCAAGTATCTTATTTAGAAATAGCTTTGCATGACCCTTCTGATGCAGATGATACCAAGCAAGACATCATCAATAACATCGGTGCTTCTTACAAAGTCATGAATAGATACGAACAAGATGCCTCTTTTTTAAAAGTTATGAAAATTGAGAAATGGACAGCTTTCTTGATACTCGGCTTCACCTTGGTACTTATAGTTTTTAATGTAATCGGCAGTCTTTGGATGATAGTAATTGATAAAAAGAAAGACATATCTGTTCTTCAAGCTCTTGGGATTGAGAAACATTTGATAAAAAGAATATTTTTTACAGAAGGTATTCTCATTAGTATATTCGGATTTATATTGGGCATGCTCGTCGCTTTTCTTTTGTATCAAGGTCAATTAAAATATGGTTTTATTGGTGTGTCTAACGGGTTTAGCTCTACTGCTTATCCTATATTGATGACACTTTCTGATGTGGTGGCAGTATTTGCTTTGGTTATGTTTTTAGGGTTTTTAGCATCGATTCCAGCCTCTCGCAGAGCCGCTAATGTAAGTGCTTTTATCAGATCAGAATGATATTATATATTTGTGTACTATGAATGAATCGGTTTCTCAAGATAATTGGCAATTTAATTTTGAATGGCTTCGAGTAAGAACCTTTTTGAAAGATTCTTTAGGTCACAGCGTGTTGCCTGATTTTCAGGAAATACTTTTTCTTATTGGGTTGCAAGAACTCGGCCGGCTACAAGATTCTTTTACCAAAGAAGAAAAACAAGATTTAATTCATATCGCTACTTGTGAGCTTTTGTCAAAAGATGGTTTCTATCAATTTAAAGGAAGAGATCAGGACGGATGGCCACATTATGATCATATTAAAAATGTGCCCTTTGATGGTGCAATTGCTCAAGAACAATATCTCAAACAAAAAATTACAGAATACTTTAACAAACAAATTCAAGAATCAGAATCATGATTAAAAAAATAATTCTTTTAGCCACTGTTATTGCGATTTTAGGCTCATGTGGAGAAAGTGTAAGAAAAGTACAAATTCAGACAGAATATGGCAATATGACATTTGAGTTATACAATTCTACGCCTTTGCACAGAGATAATTTTGTCAAACTGATCTCAGCAGGCTTTTATGATGATTTGCTCTTTCACAGAGTGATGAATCAATTTATGATTCAAGGAGGAGACCCAGAAAGTAAAAATGCGCCCATTGATAAAATTTTAGGCACTGGTGGGCCTGGCTACACCACAGGTGCTGAAATTGGCGCTCCACACTTTAAAGGAACACTAGCCGCAGCTAGGACCCCAGATGCCATGAACCCTGAGCGCAGATCTAGTGGCTCACAATTTTATATAGTTCATGGTAGACATTTTCAGGCTGAAGAAATCAAACAGATGGGCCAATCCAAAAACATTCAATATAGCGAGGTGCAATTAGCGAAATATATCAATGTTGGAGGATATCCGCCTCTAGACATGGAATATACTGTATTTGGAGAAATTACAGAAGGAATGGATGTAATAGATAAAATCGCAGCTGTACAAACACAGTCAGGAGACAGGCCTACTAAAGATGTAAAGATGAAAGTGATTATGCTAAACTGAGAAACCTACAGCTCTATAAATTGAGTAAAGTAAATTGTAACTACTCAAGTGGAGCCAAATAGAAGCCTGAGTACTTACAGTAAATTAATTAAATGTAACTAACCCGATGGCATCAATTTTGTCTATTAAAAAACACAGCAACCGGGTGGTTACAATAAAATAGTTTTTATGAAAAAACACTTATTTATATTAATAACCTTATTGACAATGGCTTCTTGTTCTAAGCCTATTGCTGATTTTATTATAGTTGCAGACAATCATCAGGCTCCAGTCAAAATTGAGCTGGTAAATAAATCAGAAAAAGCTACTGAATACGAATGGCTTTTTGGAGATGGTACCACTTCCTCAGAAACTTCACCAGAGCACAAATACTATCTTTCAGGAAAGTACAACATCATTCTCAAAGCTAAAGATGGAAAAAAGTCAAGGACAATTAAAAAAGAAATCGTTATTGATGCTCCTGATAAATGTCTTGTTGAGATAGAAACACCATTTGGCGGTATGCTTATTGAGCTTTTTGACAATACGCCACAGCATCGGGACAATTTTCTTAAACTTGCTGATCAAGGATTTTACAATGACCTTTTATTTCATCGGGTAATGAATGGATTTATGATCCAAGGAGGTGATCCCAGTTCCAAAGGAGCTCCTGCTGGAACTGGGCTAGGTACTGGTGGCCCTGGTTATACACTTGATGCTGAGATTCAAGCTGATATTGTACATGTCAAAGGAGCATTGGCTGCTGCCAGAAGCCCTGACCAAGTCAATCCTGAAAAGAGGTCAAATGGATCACAATTCTATATTGTGCATGGTAGGCCTATCATTAACCAGATGCTAGAAGGTGCAGAAATGAGAGGAGGGTTTAGCTATAGTGAATATGAAAAATCAGTATATAATGGCAAAGATGGTACACCTCTACTAGACCGTCAGTATACTATATTCGGCCAAGTTTTGAAAGGGATGGAAGTAATAGATAAAATTGCTGAAGTTCAAACCAATTCTAGGAACCGTCCGCTAAAGGATGTGACCATGAAAATTAGAGTAATAAAATAATGTCAGAACAAGTTCTTGGTATAGATATAGGTGGCACAGGGGTAAAAGCAGCTGTTGTAGATACAGAAAATGGAGAATTGCTAACAGAGAAAATAAAGTACGCTACACCCAAGCCTTCATACCCATCTGAGGTAATGAAAGTGGTCAATAAACTCATTGATGATCATGATTGGAGAGGAAAGCCTATTGGATGCGGAATCCCATGCATTATTAAAAACAACGTCATTCATTCTGCAGCGAATATTGAAAAGAGTTGGCTAAATGTGAATTTAGATGATCTCTTTGAAAGAGAAATAGGACAAGAAGCTACCTTTATGAATGACGCTGATGCAGCAGGTTTTGCCGAAATAACCCATGGACAAGGCAGAAACACCAAAGGCACAGTACTCATGCTTACTTTAGGCACTGGGATAGGATCGGGATTATTTAGAGACCTAAGATTAATTCCCAATACTGAATTCGGCCATCTCGAACACAAGAAAAGCATATGGGAACATTATGCCAGCAATAGCGCCAGAGAAAAGAAAGACCTTTCATGGCAAGAATGGGGGGCAGAACTCAACGAATATCTCAATCATGTCAATCTTATAATCAGCCCAGACCTTATTATTTTGGGAGGAGGAGTAAGTAAAAAGTATGAAAAGTATAGGCCTTATCTTAATTTAGATGTTCCAATTGTGCCTGCTAAAATGCTTAATAATGCTGGCATTATTGGCGCTGCTATGAATGCAGTTAATGCTGTCTTGGTTTAATGGTTGTTTCAATTTAAGCCGTACAAGAGGTGTAAATTCTGTGTCAATATTTTAGTTGTAACGATTAAACCCTGATCTGGCTACCAATTATTTCAATTTTGCCTTATAATCCTATTTCGATCCATATTTATCATCCCAAATCAAAAGAGAATTGTTCTTTATTTTGAATGAAATAATCCTTTTTCTTTGTATAACCTAATGGTAACTACTCCGGTGGAGCCAATTTTGGATTAAAAAAATATTTTTCCTACCATATTTCATCTATTTTTTATCCAACAAAAAATTAACAATTTTTGTAACTATTCAGGTGGGTGCTTTTGAGAAAAAAATTTGTTATTTTTTTATTAGACGAGGCTCATTATTATCAGAATAGCAAAGCTATTGTT
>JAZGFD010000292.1:0-22166 GCA_036479115.1 Saprospiraceae bacterium
CTTATGCATTCACCTATCGTTTTATTAAGGATCTAGGCAGTAATGGAGATCATCATTTTGCCTCTTTACTCTTTGTAAAGTCGGCTCTAGGTCTGATGATAATATCGACTTTCGCACTGTTTGCTATGGCACCTGTGATGGCTAGTGAAATGAAGCAATCTGCATGGTATTATGGATTGGTACAGTTCTTTCTTCATTTCCAATTCAATGGATGGTACATTTTTGGAATATTGTCACTTTCATTTCGTCTATTAGAAAATTGGAATATCATTATTTCAAAAAGAAAAGTTATTATATTTTACAGTTTATTACTTTTTTCATGCCTGTTTACATTTGCTCTTGCTGTAACTTGGTCTACCCCTATTTCGGGACTTTTTTGGATTAATAGTCTAGGAGTATCTCTACAGTTTCTGGCACTAGTATACCTTTTCAGAATGCTGAAACCTTATTATTCCAGCATCAGAAGGAAGCTACAGGGGTGGATTCTAGCCCTATTTTCTATAGCCGCTTTATCCTTTATAATGAAGATAGTAGTTCAGTCTGCTGTGATGATACCATATATTGCCACAGTAGCATATACGATTAGATTGTATGTGATTGGGTTTATCCATTTGATATTATTGGCTTGTATTACAGCTGCCGTATTTGCCTTTGCTTCTTATAAAATGTGGATAGACATCCGATCTCGGTGGATACGCACAGGACTGACTTTATTATTCATAGGTATCGCTCTGAGTGAAATGTTACTCTTCGCTCAAGGTACAATGTTTTGGAGTGGGCAGGGTTTTATTCCTTTCTACTATGTTCTCATATTCGCTGTTTCGATACTGATACCTCTTGGAGTACTTATCATTTTATGGAAGAGTATATCGAGTATAAAGTAGTGATTTTTACTTCTATACCCTATGCATTTGGGTTTTTAGGATTTTTGACGAGATTATTTTTTATTAGATTAAAAGTGACTACTCAGGTACTGGTACAAAAACTGAGAAAATGGATCGATGAAGCATCAATAAAAATATTACCCCAAGGACCAATAGGAAAAGCGATGACTTACTGTATCAATCAATGGCCCAAGCTTATCAGATGTTTTGATGACGGAAGATTGGCATTAGACAATAATGTGATAGAAAACAAAATTAGGCCACGGGCACTGGGCAGAAAAAATTATCTATTCGCAGGGTCACATGATGCCGCTCAGCGTATAGCTATGATGTATTCAATGTTCGCTACCTGTAGTTTACACGATGTCAACCCCAGAGATTGGCTTACTTACGTGATCGAAAATATTCAGGATACTAAGATGTCTGAGCTAGATAAACTGCTGCCGCAAAATTTTGGTGGGGTGTAGGGCGCCGCACGGATATGTTACTCATGAAGAAGGTATTGCCAAAGGACATAAAAAGGATAAGGTATGCGAGTGAAATAAATTTTAAAATCACGGCATAGTTAGGAGTAAAACTGAAAAATTTTTTCGGTCAGCCACCACTCTTCCTGTTATTTTCTTTTACAGCTCCGATTCCGATTCTATCATTTAATATTTTGCCACTCACGGCGTACCTTCTAAGGTGTTCTAATAACGTATTAATCTTATCCCTGTCTTTTTCAAATGATATAATGTGCATATTAGGCCCAGCATCAAGACTAAAGTAAACGGGTATGCCTGTATCTTTTCTGAAAGATCTGATTTCATTGATGACATTAATTGTATTGGGTTCTATTAAAAGAAATGAAGGATGAGAGGCCATCATAAGGGCATGTAGCGTAAGAGCTTCGGATTCTAGCAGAGCACCAAAATCTTCGAGGTCGCCATTTTTTAAAATATGTTTTAACTCTAAAGTTCTCTCTATTGCTTGTGCATACCTAGTGGCCGCATAAGGATTATTTTCCATTAATTTATGCCCTAGAGTAGAAGAAACTGACTTCTGGTCGGTATTTACAATGAGAATGTCATTTCGTAGTGTATTAAAAATAGGGTGATATTCTTTTACTTCAATGGCATAGAGATCAGAGGATTGCGCATCACCTTTTACATGTCCCCAGAGTGCAAAATGTGGGTATACTGATCTGGATGCACTACCGCTACCCAACCTGGCAATGAAGGATGATTTTTTAAAAAAATAGTTGTCTTCACATATTTTAGCGGAAGGGACAATACTTCTCTCGATATCACAAAGACAAAGAGCTAGAGCGCTCATACTAGATGCAGAAGAGGCAATGCCAGAAGAATGTGGAAAAGAATTTTTTGAGTCAATCATCAGGTGACTGTATTGTATAAAGGGAAAATATTCTTGAATGCTCATAAGAAACTTTTCTACTCGAACTTTGAACGTAGGGTTCTCTTTATTTTCAAATAGAAAATCTAATTTCATATTACTCCTACGAGGATCAATTTTATATTTTATTGCAGTATTTGTTACTGCTTTTGATAAGGTGATACTTATGGATGGATTGCGCGGAAGTTGTTGGTCATATTTGCCCCAATACTTTACTATAGCTAAGTTGGAAGGACTCAACCAAGAAGTTACACCAGAAGATTCTGATATACGCCCTTTGTCAATATTAGAAATGAAATCGAGTTTTTTCAAAGATGTTTATTTTCAGCTAAGATAGGTTATGGTTTATAGAAGTTGTAAGGGTTCATAGAAGTCATTAGTGAATGAAAGGTTGTAAGTAAAAAACATATGAGGTTAAAAGGATTTGGGGTATTGAAGTGGCACGAATGTGTGAAAAGGAGGAAAAGTGCCAATACAAAGAACACGAATTAACACAGATAACAAAGATTAGAAATATAAGTCATCCCTTTTTTATTGTCCCTGGTTTTTTCTTTAGGAGTAGTAGTTGCATATCCATTACACTTGAATTTTTATCTGTTTCTCTTAATCAGAGAAAAATAATTTAGACCAAATTTTTAAAAACCGATATGCGATAGGTGCTTTCCAAATTTTAACCTTTTCAAATCCTAACGCTTAGGCACCTCACATCAGCTGAATTATTACATCTCAATATTATAACAAACTCGGCAATGACAATGGGGTGACCTTGGTAGGAAAAACATATTTTGATGGATTTGGTAAAGATATACTTACCCTACAGTATAATCAAAGCCCTGATAGCAAGGCTCATATTGCCTTTCATTCGGAATATGATATTCTGGAAAGAGTGCATAAAGTATACGAAGCCAAGTCTACTAATACCTCCACATATTTTAATCCATCAGGAGATTTTACTGAACATCTGTATCAAAAAAATATGCTGGCAAGGATATCATCCATAAAACCACCTTCGTGGCACGCCACAACTTTTGATTATCGTACCAACAATACCACTGAGGCCACAGGATATACCACTGCGGGGCAGCTACACATCACCACTGTAACCGATGCCAATGGCAACAAAACACTGAGCTATACGGACCAAAAAGGCAACGAAGTGCTGATGAAAAAGCAGAATGCCAGTAGCACCCTATCTCACGATACCTATACTTATTGGGATCAAAAAGATAGAAAAACCCTGGTATTGCCACCTGGCACAAGTCTGGCCACTCCCAACCTGATATACCAGTACCTGTACTACGCCAATGATCTTTTAAAACAAAAAGATGCACCCGATGCTGACCCTGTAGAATATGTCCACAATGATAGAGACCTATTGGCCTATATGCAGGATGGAAATATGGATGACGACAGCAGATGGATGGCTACCAAATATGATGTGTATGGCAACCTGACTAATGAAGGGTGGTACAACGGAAATCTGGCAGTAAACGGATCGTTTGCTCAGGCCATAGTCAGTGATGAATTAATGAAAATCAACTACAATACCTCAGGTAGTGGTACAGGTCAGCCCAATTCTGAAGAAAGAAATTTTCTGATGACCACTGAGAAATACATGACGCAATACATGTACGATCCATGTGGTAGGCCCAACGAGGTATCAAATTCTATTTTCAATAATTCCCTTTCTTTCCTTACCAATTCATTGATACGAAGCTATGACAGTAGAGATGCAGTCACCATATCAAGACATGACTTCAAAGACGGCTATAATGATTTCCGCAGGTTTTATATGTTTAATGATTTTGATAATGCTGGCAGACCTAAGGGCGAAAGCATAAGCCATAATTTTAATGGCCCATACCTGAAATTGTCAGAAACAACATACACGCCAAAAGAACAGGTAAAAACCAAAATACTGGGAGCACAATCTAAGCTGGCAGAAATAGATTATGACTACCTTCCCAATGGTTTTCTAAAATCTATGAGTGATCCATTATTCACACAAGAGCTGTACTATGATGTGCCTTATGACGGCAATGCCACTACCAGAAAAAACGGCGACATCTCCACCCAATACTGGCAGGTTATGGGTCAAGAAGCAGAGCTCTACCACTATGGATACGATTTTAAAGATCAGATCACATCGGCTGATTACTATGTGCCTAATGTGCCTTCTAATAATGGTGATTATGACGGCACTTACACTTTTGATACCAGAGGCAATATCCTTACTATAAACAGACAAGGAGGGATAACGACAAAATCTAAATGATGATTATTTAAAGGAGTTCAACCCAGATGACTTACTTAATGGAAAAGCTGTAAGTCCTTTCGAATCAAATGGTATAGAAGGAAAAGAAAGTTAATAATAAAAGCCTCACTTTGGTGGGGCTTTTTACATAATGGCTTGCAATTTAGTTTGCTTAAGGAAAGCATCGAGAAGAGCAAAGACATGTTGTTTATCATTGTCTTTAAGTTTTTGAATATCGAGGATACGATTTACGACAATAGTTTCTAAAAGAGTATCGGTAGCACCTACTAAGTAATCAAGACTTACTTCAAGAGCTTCGGCCAATTGAGTAGCCATCTCAATAGAAGGCTTTACTTCATCCCTTTCATATCTTCCGATTACAGCACCATGAGCACTAACCATTTTACCTACTTCATCTTGAGAAAGCTTTTTGGCTTTTCTAACCTCAGATAACCTTTTTCCAAAAGTTGCAGACTTCATAAATGTATTGATTACTACAAGTAATTAATGAATAATACGAAGATGTTGCTTTGTCTGATCAAGTGTATCTCCACATTTTGAACAATAGTCACTTTAGAAATAAAATCGCGTTTTTTCAAAGATGTTTATTTTCAGCTAAGATAGGTTAAGGTTTATAGAAGTTGTAAGGGTTCATAGAAGTCATTAGTGAATGAAAGGTTGTAAGTAAAAAAGGCATAAGAGGTTAAAAGGTATTGGGGTATTGAAGTGACACGAATGTGTGAAAAGGAGGATGAGTACCAATACAAAGAACACAGATAACACAGATTAGAAATATAAATCTTATTCTCATTTTTGCGAAAGGGAAGGTGAATAAGATTCTATTAACTTAACCAATTGTTGTCAAACAACCTTTATATTTAGGACATGAAATATACATTGTCATTTATTCTTTTGTTGTCTCAATTTCATTTGGTTCTTGCTTGGGGGCCAAATGGTCATAGAATTGTTGCAGAGATATGTGAACTCCATTTATCGGCAGGAGCTAAGGCGGAAATTCAACAGATAATAGGTAAAAACTATCTAGCAGAGATTGCGAATTGGCCAGATTATGTAAAATCTGAAAAGGGTTGGGATTTTGCAGAAACATGGCATTATACGACCGTTCACCCCAATCAGAGTGTTGCTCAAATGAAAGTACGATATGCCGAAGACAGCAAAATAAATGATGCTACTGAGGCCATTGTCTTAATGAAGAAAATTTTGAATAACGATAAAAATGCGACCTTGTTTTTTGAAGATTTGATGAAAAAAAATAGGGCGAAACCTCTCAATAATTCTACAAAGGCTACAGCTCTTGCATTTTTAATCCATATTGTTGCTGATATCCACCAGCCCTTACATGTAGGTAAAAACAGAGATCATGGAGGAAACAAAATAACGGTAATGTTTTTTAATAAAAAAACCAACCTTCATAGAGTATGGGATAGTGATATTATCGAACATGAAAAATTGAGCTATACAGAGTTTGCACACTTTATCAATAAGATGACTCATGAGGAGATTAAAATCTGCCAAAAAAGCACTATGAATGAATGGGCCGAAGAGTCTATTTACCTTAGAGAACGTATATATAATACACTTTATAATTATACAGATCGAGAATCTGGCTTACCATCATTTTCTTGGCAATATCATCATGATTTTATTCCTCTAGTGAAGGAGAGACTGCAAAGTGCAGGTGTACGAATGGCAGGTATTTTAGAGGACGTTTTTGGCTAGAAGAATCTTGAGATCACTCCGAAAACGCACAAAACCAAAAAGATTTACTTCGACAAGTTCTGCATAAAGTTTTTTGCGCCAAGGAATATTCGCCACTTTTTATGTAAAAAAAATTATAAAATTTAAAAGTCAGGAGTGCTGAAAAATTTACTCCACTGAAATGGCGTACGCGGCCTTGACTATATTCCCTTCGACCAAGAAACTAAAATCACAAGAATCGACATTAATTTACATTTTGTAAAGATGAATGTGCTTTAAAAGTGCTTAGTCCGCAATCCAAATAATCTATATATTCCTCAATGCCTTCTTTATATCCTCTTGGAGGTGCTATAATACTTTCATCTGGTGTCATCATTACATATAGCGGTTGCGAATTTTGCTTAAAATTGACAATTTGAAAGTCAGCCCATTTATTGCCCACATTTCTCAGCTTCTTCTTTCTTGATTTTGAAATTAAGAGATCATCGAGTTTTTTATCATCATCCACATAAAGTGATATCAATACAAAATCATTATTCAGCCTAGACCTTACGTTATCATCTACCCAAATATGTTCTTCCACTTTTCGACAATTTACACACCCATAGCCTGTAAAATCTAGTAATACAGGGCGGTTTTCATTTTTGGCGAAAGCCAGACCTTCGTAGTAATCTTTAAAGCAATCTATGTTGTTGGCACATTTGTGGTAGGATTGATATTCTTGTTTGAGTTCTGAGTCCAATTTTGGCTCTGGCAGTAAGAAGTTATAGTTAGAAGGTGGCGCTATACCACTCATGAGTTTGAGAGAGTTGTAGCTTTTAATATTGTCGTTATATAAAAACCCACTACCCAAATATGCTGCTAATGCTAATGATCCGAGACCCATCACCCAGCTGGATGTTGTTAATTTTCGCCCTGGACTATCATGCGGAAATTTAATTAATTTGAAAGCGTAAAGGGCCATTCCTATTGCCACTATTACCCAAATGGCCATGAAAGGCTCATATTTTAATATCTCCCAATGATTGGTCATGTCAGCTACTGAAAGAAATTTAAAAGCTAAAGCTACTTCGATAAACCCTAAAAATACTTTTACAGAATTCATCCATCCTCCCGATTGTGGAAGTGTATTGAGCCAAGCTGGAAATGCAGCAAAAAGACCAAAAGGGAGTGCTAATGCCAGTGAAAATCCGAGCATTACTACGGCCGGCCCAATAGGGCTAGTAGCGGCCTGAACAATAGCTGTCCCAATTATCGGCCCTGTACAGGAAAAAGATACCAAAGCCAAAGTGAAGGCCATAAAAAATATACCTATGAAGCCTCCTTTATCTGCCATTTGATCGGATTTTGTGCTCCAAGAACTAGGCAATGTAATTTCATAAAACCCAAAAAATGAAAAAGCAAAGGCTATAAAAATGAGAAAAAACAGGGTATTGGCAATCCAATTAGTAGATAGCCTGTTGAGGGCTTCTTCACCAAAAAAGAAAGTAAGTAGCAAACCAAGTGAAACATATATGACCACTATAGAAAGGCCATAAATTAGACCATTAACCCATCCTTTTCTCTTCGTATCCTTTGTAAAAAAACTCACTGTGAGTGGAATCATAGGAAAAACACATGGTGTAAGAAGTGCTACTAGGCCTCCTAGAAACCCAAAAAAAAACATCCATGGCAGGCTACTTTTTTTTTGAGTGTTTTCGCCACATTCTGTGAGAGGTGTCTCGTAGGTTTTTTGTATTTGTGGTCTTATCTGGTCTAGAATATTTCCTTTAACTAAAGCCAAATCGGCGGCTCCAATGCCATTGTTTAAACTTGCTTTACCCGAAGTGAAATCAAAAACAAACTCTACATCAGTAGGAGGAAGGCACCTCTCATCGTCACAAGTCATGAAGGTTAAATATCCTTTTAATCGTTGAGTAGGGTCTTTGATTTTTACTTGTTGGGTAATGGTGAAGGGCTGGTCAGCTAAAAATTTGGTTACTTCCATCTCAAAAACAGCATCCATTCCTTTTTTCATGTGCCCATTTTCTATAGCATCTCCTACCTTTTCTATTATAGATTCGTTTTCATACCATATAGAAGTAGGTACAGGCCCTCCAGGTTCTATATATTGTGAGTATACTGTCCATGTTTTATCTATATCTGCTTTAAAAATAAGATTGTAATTGTCATCACCTATTTCTTCCATTGAAAACGACCAAGTAACGGGCACTTCTTCTTGAGCAATGAGGCCAATAGATGCGAAAAAAAGAATGATAGTATAAAATGGAACAAGTATGTGTTTCATATGCTATTTTAATAATGTTACAAAAGGTACATCTGTAGGTGGCAAACACTTAGAACCATCACAGGCCATATAGTTGATATTGCCTTTGATTACCATAGAGTTTCCGAGACGGATAACTTTTTGTGCAAATATTGCTTTTTTAGAAAATTTTAATACTTCTAGGCCAAATAGAGGCTCAAAATTGGCTTCAGCCTTAGTAATTTCTGTGGTTTTACCTTCCATTCTTATATCTGTTGTTGCATCAAAAGAGAATGTAGTGGCCACAGGACCATCAACAGAAGATTCCATTCCATATATCACCCAACCTTTGTCAATGAATGCTTCAAATTGGATTTCATAGCTATTATTACCAGCACTATGGGCAGTTATATGCCACGTGACTGGATATTCTTCTTGGCATATGGATAAAAATGAAGAAGAAAAATAGAGCACAATTGCTAAAACCATAGAACAAATTTAAGTCATACTAATGAGATGATGGGTTACTTTATATTAAGATTAACAATGTCATGTATTTTATACCAATTGTAACTTTTTATGAATCAGGCTTTCGAAAATAATACGGCCATCAACGTTGCCAAGAATACTTTCTGATGCACGCTCAGGATGTGGCATCATACCAAATACATTTTTACTTTTATTGCTGATGCCAGCAATGTTTTTTACTGATCCATTGATATTGGATTCGTCTGAGGTATTACCATTTTTATCACAATATTTAAAAATAATTTGCTCATTGTCTTCTATGCTCTTTATTTCCTCATCAGTAGCAAAAAACCTACCATCAGCATGAGCTATTGGAATTTTGAGAATTTGATTATCTTTCACATTTTGATTAATTCTGCTATTGTGCACCTTTTTAAGGTTTACATTTTTACAGATAAATTGTTGGTGTTCATTTCTCATCAACACTCCTGGAAGTAAGCCGCTTTCGCAAAGAATTTGAAACCCATTGCAGATTCCGATTACAATGCCTCCTTTGTTCGCAAATTTAATTATGGTGGACATTATAGGTGCAAATCGCGCTATTGCTCCCGATCTAAGATAATCACCATAAGAAAAACCTCCCGGCAAAATGATACAATCATCAGCGCCGAGATTGGCAATATTTAGATCTTTGTGCCAAACCTTTTGTGTAAAACAGCCCATGACATTTGCCAATACATGTACCATGTCATCATCACAATTAGACCCAGGAAATACGACAATATTAAATTTCATAAGGTTATATATTAATCCAATTAAATTGAAAGCCAAATAATGTTATTATCAATAATAGGTGAATCATCTCAACAATGATATTATTCTTTAGAGAGTCAAAATACAAGGCTATAGAAAATGAAGCCATTAATGATAAGATTAGCAAGAAATGAATATCAGAACCTATAAAAAAAAAAGGTATAATCACTAATAAAATGGTCAACAAAGCGAGGAATGAAATTCTTTTTCGGGCATCAATTATTTTCTTTTTCTGAAAAGAATAAAATTTGGCTAAACCAAACAAAACCCAAAAGAAAACCACTCCACAATAAAAAATGCGATCCCAAACCCAATATGTTTTACCTGTTATTACTTTGCTTAACCCCAATGTGCCTTCATCAGAAAAGGTATATAAATCAAAGAAATAGAATAAAGAAAGAACAATAATGGCTGTGGAGACCATACCCAGAATTAATAATAAGAAAGCCTTAGTATCCACACCTTCAAAAAACAAAATGACAAATAAAGATGCAAAAAGCAGCATCATAAGAGGAGGATAAACCAGGCCAGCCAGCATAGCAAATAAACCCACATTAAATATTTCAAATTCTTTGAAATGATACCTGTATATTGTCATGCACGATTTCAAATAGAGGGTAAAAAACAGTAAGCCGAGAAGGGCAGGAGTTAACATTTGAACCTCAGCAATCAAAGAGGCTAAGAGGACAAAAAAGAAGGCTCCATAAAGATTTTGTTTTTGAAAAATGCGATATTTATTTGATAGATTGGCAACTATCACAGCGACACAATAAATCAACAATGCCGATAGAATACTGTGAAACAAAGCATTCTCTCCTAACATACTTAATATCCATCTTGACAATATAGAGTCATCAGATGACACTTCATAAACTTTAGGATAAAGTAACGAATGTGCCCGGACTATCAGCGTATAAGGCAATAAAATGAGTAAGTTAACAATTTGATTATTTCTTACAGTTGATACCACTTATTTAGTCTTAAATATGCGAAGATAAGAATGACTTAGCGATATATTTATTCTTTTGTTTCACTCCCGAGTATTCTGATATGTTTTTAGTTTAAAAAGGATCAATAGAGTATAAGCGGCTATGAAAAATCTGCTATGCTATGCTGCCAATTTACCACCCAGGAATAAAATTTAATCCAAAGGATATTTTACCTCCTTTTGTAAGTGGCTTTGCCCAATATGGCTCTAAAATGAGTGCACCAAATAGATTTATCCTGACACTCACCCCTGCACTCATAGCCAGCTCAGGTTTTAATAATTGGCCATTTATACTTTCTCCATCACTGAAATGGCTGAATTCATCAAAAGCTACACCAGCATCTATAAAAAAGTTGAGATCGGTAAAAAGGGCATTGGTGCTAATCACAGCAAGTTGTCCTGGGCCTGTAAAAGGAAGCCTTATTTCAAAACTTGCTACAGCTATTTTACTGCCTAGAAACTGACCTATGTCCTTATTTTTTAAAATGTCATTGAACCCTGAAGAAAATGCAAAATCATAACCTCTTACAAAGCCCATATTCCCCACAAAAAGTGGATACACTGAATTGATATCATTTTCAAATCTCAAATATCCTAATCCTCTGAATGCCAAAGTCACAGGGCTAAGCCTAATATATTTTCTATAATCAGCTAACAATCCGTAGTAATTATTGACTCCATAGCTGTATTCTGCCGAAATTCGAAACCTCTGGCCAGTGAGCGGAGCGGTAAGGCCAAAACTTGAATTGTCACCCACTAAGGCAACATTCACACCTCCTGTAATACCTTTTTTGATGGTGTAAAACTGATTAAATGTCAATTCGTCGGTGGTTTCCAACTTGGTTTTGGTCTGATCAAAAAATAGAAAACCATCAGGAGAAAAATAATTGCGGGTTACATCCCATCTGAACCCTTGATAGCCAAAACTGGCCCCACCTTCTAATCTCAGTTTGGTAGAAAAGGGCAATTGAGCAAAGCCCCCTACAGACTGATTGAATACTCGTATTAAATTTAATTCATCTACCAGAGATTCGATAGGCTCTGTAGATCCTTGGGCAAATACAATGTCACCATTTTCATCTCTTAATGGCCCTCTAAAAAGTGACCGAAAACCTGTGACTTGAGGTATATGTGATATCCCAAAGCCCCATGCAATTGGGTTCTTTTTATTAATGTAATTGACCTGACCCCCCATATCATAAATGGTGCCATTAAGGGCAATCTGGGCAAAGAGCTGATTGTTACCCAGCATGTCTCCAAAGAGCATGTCAATACCGCCTTGCAGACCTACCTGATTATTATAAAGGCCATTGCTTACCCCTATTCCACCACCACCGCCGAGATAATCCAATTCAAATTTTGATTTGTACTCTGCATTGTTAAAATCTTCAGCTGGCAGATACTCTATATCATCAATATATTCATGAAATTCTGTTACAATTTCTTTATTTTCTGAACCTGGATTAGGCAAAGAACCTGCAGCAAAATTTACCGAATCTTTTGGCACTTTTTTATTTAAAAACTGAGTGGATTTAGCAGAGATAATATTGTACCCTTCTTCTGCAAAATAGCTGAAAAGCACCCGATCTACCTTAGGCGATACTGTTATCATTGGGGAATAGCGACTTATACCACTCAGGCCTATTAAAAAATTTGTCATATGATAGACTTCATCCTGTGCCACATCATATTTATAAAGATTTCTAAATCCGTCTCTGTCTGACATGAAGTAAATATTGTCTTCATGATCATAATTGGCACTGATGTTGTCAGCTGTATGAAATACATCTAAAACATTTATTTTGCCCGTAGTATAATCCATTTCAGCCAAATCAAATGACCATCGCCCCAGTTTCCTGCCTTCAGTAAAACTTCTTTTGTCGTAGCTGAATACGAGTTTGCTCCCGTCATGATTAAAATCAGGTTGGATTTCAGAATAGATATCATTTGTTAAGGGTCTTACTTTACCTCTTTTTAAATTATAAGCATATAGATCAGTTTGACCTTCTACCAGACCCGCAAATACTATTTCCTTGCCATTGGGCGACCATACTGGGGTGCTAAAAGCAGGCACTTTATCCATGACGATTGTTTCATCAGTGCTCCCATTTTCTACATTTTTTATCACGAGCTTATTGATGCCTTTGCTGAAAGCTACAAAAGCGAATCTTTTACTATCAGGAGACCATGTGCCTGATGACTCTAAATAATTGTAAGCATCAAGATCACCGTCTTTCACAAGACTTGACAACTTTCTCACTATTTTTCCAGTACGTGCTTCTGCTAGAAATAAATCGGTACTGAAAAGATCTTTTTCAGATAAAAAAACAAAATATTTACCATTGGGGCTAATAGATGGCGACACATTAATTGATCCAGAATTGTCTTTAGAAAGAATGGTTTTACCAATTTTCGGCTCTTTCCCATCTCTCATAAAAGGCTTAAAGTGATCTCTCAGAGTTTTATCCCACTCTACACTTAAGTCTTCCATGTCTGTATGTAGTAAGCTATCTATGGTTAGCTCTACACCATTTAATGCAGTAGATTGAAGCATAGGCCGCATTATTTGATCACCATATTTTCCAGCTAAAAAGGACCAAGCTGTTTGACCATATCTGTAAGGAAAATATTTAGGATGGGCCATTTCCTTGAAGGTAGGTACGTCATCTTTTAATATTGCCCTCCTCATCCACATCGCCGTAAAAGGATCAACTCGGCCAAGGGTCAAATATTCAGCCATGCCCTCTACTAGCCAAAGTGGCAAGTTGCTCATGTTCTTAATAGAAGTGTTTTCGCCACCGATAATGATATTAAATTGAAAGGCATGCACCAATTCGTGACCCAGTACTTGGTGGGTTTGCTGGTTGGTAAAAGTGATGGGCATGATTACCCTATTTTTAAACCCTTCAGTGACTCCACCAGTGCCTACCCCGATAGCTCCTCCGATGGCATTTGTTTGCTGAAAATCAGCATGGTTAGAGTATATTAGAAGCGGGTTTTTGAAAGGAATTTCATGAAATAAAATATCGCTAAAGAAGTCATACCACAATTCTGACTCTTGAGCCACCCAATTTACGGTTTGTTTGTTTTTAGTATAATAATGTAAGTTAAAGTGAGGTGTTTCTTTGACCTTAAAGTCAAATGATTTGTATCGCGGCTTATTCTTGCCGAAATATTGAGCATTTGCTAAGATTGGAATCACCAGTAGGCTTATTAAGATTATCTTACGCATAATACAGAGGTTTACTATGAAAAAGTACAATAAATAACATTGCCGAACCTATAATTGTTATGTTGGACGTATGCATACTATGTTAATTAAAAATTAATTATAATCAGCTTTCTCAGCTTTTACATGAGAAATTATGAATGTGACAACAATATATGGATACCCATAGAATATACGATGTACTCTGCACATTTGGTTTTTTTCTTTTGGCTGGAGGTTTAGTAATTTCCAAATTTTCAGTCACGTTAGGTGCCGTGATTTTAGCATTGTGTAGTATGTTTCTTTTTGTTAAAAAGATAAAAATAGAATGGACGCCAATGCACCACATGTTTCCTTTGATTATTACCTATATTGTGCTGATTATCAGTGCTTTATACAGTTTCAATAAAATCGAAGGATATAGGGAAATGCTAGTACAAAGTGGTCTTTTCGTTGTCCCAGTTTTGATTTCTTTTCATTGGGCTCACTTTAAAAGACGACTAGGGTGGGTTGTAAATTTTCTCTTTGCCGTAGCAGTAATAGGGTGTGTTACCACATTGTTTTTCTATGTGATTCCAGTGGAAAGTGCCATGGAAATAGTAAATGATAATTCTCTTTTTCAAAAATTTCCTGTCCTAATTAATAAAACACAATTTGGCCTTTATTCTCCCTTTATTGAACGATTGCATTTTGCTTATGCTCTAAGTTTTTGTGTATTAATTGGCTTATATCTAAGTTTCTTATCTAGACGATGGTATTATAAGGTGCTGTCATTATTTTTTTTATTCATGCTCTTAATTATTGGTGCTAGAGGCGCACAAATTGCTCTTTTATTTGCCCTGATTCCCTTTTTATTTTTTTATTTCAAAGACAGATTTCCTAAATTTCAAATTTTCAGTTGGTCTTCGTTGATATATTCTTTGATGTTTTTAGTCGCTGTTCCGAGCGTTTCCTATAGCTTGATACCGAGTGTTAAAAACAGGTACAATCAGCTAATATGGGAGCTGCAAGTTATCAACGATGGCACGTATAAAAATTTTGAGTATCAGCATTTTACTACCCTTACTAGGCTGAAGTCTTTTGAATATTCGTTAGACCTCATAAGATTGAACCCAATTTTAGGAACAGGCATAGGTGACGCTAAAAATGATTTAAAAGAAATCTATCAATTAAAAACCCCTGATATACCAGCCCACCAACAAAATTATTATTTATTCTTATGGGTGGCGGGAGGCTTTGGAGCACTTATAAGCTTTATAGGATTTCAATGGCATTGGATAAAGTCTTTTTTGCGAAAATATGACCATTTATTGGATCGCAGTTTAGCGATATCTTATTCCATATTTGTGGTTTCTATACTGATGATAGATGCTGTGCTCAAATACCATTTGGGCGTTTTTGGCATCCCGTTTTTTTATATGGTTATTATGGCTTTTGCCGACAAGAACAAAAGCACTATGTCATAATTTAACAGATGTTGCAAGAGACCTACAAGTGAGACCATAAGCCATGACTTTAATGGTCTGTACTTGAAATATCAGAAACAACATACACATCCAAGGAGCAGATCAACGACAAAAGCCTCAGAATAGAATGAGCTATAAAATTGGTTTTTTGGTGCATACGATATCACCTATGCATTCAAACTGAGTATACACTTCGCACCTTAGTTTCCATAAACCTTCTATTTTATGCCATTTCGCATAATAATCACCTCCGACTTCAATATCTAGTCCATCTACTTTCCAAGTGCCGACCCACTTTCCATATTCAGAAGCCATATTCCAATCCAAATTTTCGATTACTTTTAATGGCGTTCTTACAAATACCACCGCATCTCTGGAGTTAAAAACGCTTTTATATATATTTTCAACCTCAGTTTTTCCAGTAAAAATTCCATTGGTAGAAGTAAGTATAAAAAAATTGTCTGTGTAAATAGATGCAACACTTACCGCATCATGCCTTGCTATTGCATCATTATTCAATTGTCGAGCATCTATAATTAATTGTTGGTCTGATGAAGGGGTCTCTGTTACATCTTCGGGTACAATATCATCTTTTTCACAACTGATGATCATTGATAAAAGAACTAAGAAAAAAGACATTCTAAAAAAATTCATTGCTATAATTTTTAATGACTCAAGAAGGAAGCTTAAAATATATGTCACTTCACTTTTATTATTCTTTAAATGTCCCTAATCTCAGAAAAATAGAGGTTTGTTATTTTTACAAAATGGTTTGTTATTGTTCCTTTTTAAATGTAGGTTCACTATTGTAACATTTGGCTAGATATTGTTACCTGTAGAAAGGAAGGTTTTGCAAGAAGTTAAGGAGAGATTAACGGACTTCTTGACTACCCACTAAACTAAAAACGGTTTGCTTACGCCCCTTCAGGGCTGAACTGGAGGCTCATCTACCAAAGGGCGTTGCCCATTGTTTATGCTTTAAGCCCTACAGGCTTTCACAGTTTTCAGAAATAACATTAGTAAGATATGTGCTACCTAACAAGCATATGGAAATAAATTTGAGCAATAAAAAGAGTAAAAATTGAAATTCGTGATTTTACTTAGCTTACGCCCCAAAGGGACAATAGCAACAACTTAGGGCAACGCCCTATGAATATAATCATAATAAAAAAGTCCTGAAAGGGCGTAAGAAAGCTGTGGGGTATTTTTGAAAAAGTATGATGTTGTATATGCCGAACATTATGTATATCAAGGAGTTATGTCGGCAGTCAGGCAGTTAAGAAACATGTACTCAATATTGTAGTCATCATAGAAAGGCTGATGGCCTTTAAGTTAAATAGCCAAAGGTTTGCTAAAATCGCAAATTTCCGCCTTGGCCAGAATCAAAATCTTAATCAAATTTTACCTGCCATATTTTGGGCAGTGTAGAGGGTGACCCTATAGCAGATCACCCCCTTTTTTATTTCTGCTAAATTATCTGCTCCAAAACTATTTTAGCCGCCAATACAGGTTATTTAACCTATC
This sequence comes from Saprospiraceae bacterium, assembly GCA_036479115.1. Lineage (GTDB taxonomy): Bacteria > Bacteroidota > Bacteroidia > Chitinophagales > Saprospiraceae > UBA7328. The sequence continues at coordinate 16,962 of JAZGFD010000292.1, forward strand.
ACAATATCCCTAGGGCCATTATCAATACTTGTCTCTTTTTTACCTAATGATATAGTAAGTATACCTTCTTTATACTTTGCATCTACTTTTTCAGCATCTACTGTGTCTGGCAGATAGAAGCTTCTTTTAAATGATGTATAATTAAATTCTCTGCGAGAGTAATGATCTTCTTTTTCTTCAGTTTTAACCTCTTTTTTTGCTGATATAATTAAGTGGTCATTCTCAATTTGAATGTCAAAATCTGATTTTCCTAGCCCAGGACTAGCTACTTCTACAAGAAACTTGTCTTTTCCTTCCAAAATATTAATGGAAGGAGTACTTGTAACATATTCTCCACCTATAAAATCGGAAATACTAGAATTTAGAACATCTCCCATTAAGGTGTTAAAAGGACTATTATACTTTATTATGTTCATGATGTTTTATTTATATAGTTTGTTATATCTAATGACTTGGTAAAATCTTACTTAATTTTAATCGTTTTTGCTGGTTGTGGGATGGCTTCTTCTTTTTTTGCCAATATCAGCGTAAGAATCCCTTCCTTAAAAGTGGCTTCTACTTTATTTTGGTCAATGGTGTCAGGCAGGACAAATGATCTTTCAAAGCCTTGGTAGTCAAATTCTTTTAATCTAAACTCTAAGTTTTCTATAGTGGTTTCTTCTTTCGTTGACTTGATAGTAAGAACATCATTATCAATTGTGATTTGGATGTCTTTTTTACCATGTCCTGGTACTGCAAGTTGTAAAGTGTGACGGTCTTCCGCTTTGATCACATTCACTGCTGGGGTGGTTGCGTTTTTTCTTCCGTTTCTTACTACATGATTTACAGGAGTGTTAAACAGTTCGTTTACAATGTTTCCAAAATGGGGCAAATACACCTTTTGGTTTCTTGCTGGTCTTCTTGTCGTACAATTCATTTTAAAATTATTTTATGTTTTTTTAATTTCGAATACATACAATAACAATCAATGAGCATGCCGCGCCATTTTTCATGACGATAATGACAGTTTTTGGACAAACGACAAGACATTTTGTCATAATTAAAAAAACAAGCAAGTCAATATGACAGCAATCTTGGAAAAATGTGATAAAACATCACACAAATAAACCCGAAACGTTAAAATGGCTAATTATTTTAGCTTTATGCTACTTTGGTTAGCATGCTAATTATTTTAGCTTTATGTTTGTACTATGAGTTATTTAAATCACAACATCAAATATCTGCGTAAGCAGAAAAGCTTAACACAAACAGAAATAGCAGAAAAAATTGGGATTAAAAGGTCGCTCATAGGAGCTTATGAAGAGCATCGTGCAGAACCTAAAATTGAGACCATACAGAAGGTAGCTTATTTATTCAATCTAAGTCTGGATGCATTGATTAATCAGGATTTGAGCAAGGGTCTTGATGCTGATGGCCCTGATGCCATAGGTCGTACATTAAGAGTGCTTCCTATAGTAGTAGACAGGCAGAATAAGGAGATGATTAGTATTGTGCCAGTAAGTGCTCGTGCAGGCTATATGCACAGCTATAGTGATCCCGAATATATACAAGAGTTGCCTAAGTTTAACCTTCCACTTACAGAGCTATATCCTGATAAATCATATCGTATATTTCAGATCGAAGGAGACAGCATGTTGCCTGTCACACCAGGCAGCTATGTTATCTGTGAATACACCGAAAACTGGGAAGAGATGAAGTTGGGTCAAGGCTACATGCTCATCACTAAGAGCAATGGTATTCTCTTTAAAAGAGTATGGGAAGATGAGAAAAAGGACTACTTGTTGTTGAAATCTGACAATCCACAGCATGAGCCATTTGATATCAACAAAAAAGAACTTGTAGAAGTGTGGAAGAGCTTAGGCCTCATCACATTTGATATGCCAGAAGAACAAAAGCCAAAGGAAAAGAAAACAGACGACCTCGTATCAGTCATCAACCAACTGCAAGAGGATGTGAAAAAACTCAAAGATAGAGTGGAGAACTGATAGAATACTCAACGGCTAAAAATCTTTGAAAAGGCCAAGAGTTTCTAATCTGTATAAGCCAAGAGAGAAATCCTTTGGTGACATACAGCGGAGCTTTGATTAGGCAGTGATTATTGATAAAATATTGCCAAATAAATGTAAGTATTCAATATTGTAATCATCATCATAGAAAGGCTGAAGGCCTTTAAGCTGAATAGCCCAAGGGCAACGCCCTTGGATGAGTAGCGATTATAGTAATTTGGCGGCAAATTTGACCAAAAATGATGACATACCTTTCTGGTTACACAAGATATTGAGTAGTTACTGGCCATTAATGTAGATTATAACTGAACCATATACCACAAATTCATTTTAAAAATCACCAATGCAACAGCGTACAATAGTACATATCGACTTGGATACTTTTTTTGTCTCCTGTGAACGGCTTACTGACAGAAGGCTTACTGGCAGGCCTGTGCTCATAGGAGGTATAAGTGATCGTGGGGTAGTGGCATCATGCAGTTATGAAGCCCGAACCTTTGGCATACGATCAGCCATGCCGATGCGCATGGCACGGCAGCTGTGCCCAGAAGCAGTAGTGATAAGAGGAAACAGCAGTACATACATGAAATTTTCTTCGATGGTCACTGATATTATCAAAGAATATGCACCACTATATGAGAAGAGTTCTATCGATGAATTCTATATAGACCTAAGTGGTATGGACAAATATTTTGGGTGTATGAAATATGCATCAGAGTTGAGAAGTAAAATAATAAAGGAAACGCACCTGCCACTCTCGTTTGGACTGTCTGTAAATAAAACAGTATCAAAAATTGCGACAGGTGAAGCAAAACCTAATAATGAAATAAATGTACACGAAGGAAAGGAAAAACCCTTTTTGGCACCATTATCAGTAAGAAAAATACCAATGGTAGGAGATAAGACCTATCAGATGTTGTGCCACATGGGAGTAAAACATATAGGTACTGTACAAGAGATGCCGATGGAGTTGATGCAGTCTGCCTTTGGTAAGAGCGGAGTCATGATGTGGAAAAAAGCAAACGCGATAGACAATTCTCCCGTAATACAGTATAACGAAAGGAAGTCGATATCTACAGAACGAACATTTAATAAAGACACCATAGATGTGTACAAACTAAAGTCAATACTTACGGCGATGTCAGAGAATTTAGCATTTCAACTGCGCAGAGGTCGAAAATTGACTTCTTGTATTACTGTCAAATTACGATACTCTGATTTTCAAACGCAATCAATGCAAATGAGAATACCCTATACAGCAGCTGACCATGTATTGGTCAGTAAAGCCAAAGGGCTTTTCGAGAAACTATACAAAAGAAGACTACTCGTAAGGCTTATTGGGATAAGATATAGTGCCTTGGTAGAAGGCTGCTATCAGATGGATCTCTTCGAAGATTCTGAGAGAATGTCAAACCTATATACTGCTATGGACAAGGTGCGAATAAAGTATGGAGACAGAGCAATAATGAGAGCAGAAGGAATGGGGGTTAAAACCATAGGGAGGTCTAACCCATTTAATGGAGAGCCACCACCGTTATTGGCACATAGACATGTGTGAACAAAAAACAATATATTGATTACACACTTCTATATGCGTCTATATGCGTCTATATGCGTCTAAATGTGTAATAATGAGTCCACTCCGAAAACTCACAAAATCAAAATAGTTCCTTTTGGCGAATTTTACATTTTTCTCAACTCGCTGGTACTCAGGCATCACCGAATCTCTGAAAATGTAAATTTCATCCAAAACGATTCTTTTTCTGAAAAATGTTAGTTTCCAGAGTAGGCTCAATAATGGCAACTAATTTAAATATTGACCAAAATTTATTAATCTCCACATTATCCGTATGAGGATTAAAGACTAAAAAAGATACAGTGAATTTGGCATCGGAAGAATTTATAAAGAGGAAAAACAGCTTGAGATCGCAGATTTGTGTAACAAAATTGAATATAAAAAACGCTATGATTATAAACAATTGTGAAAAGGAAAATGAAGAAAACCTTTATTGATACTTGCGTTTGGTCAAAATTATTTAGGGAAATTTACAAAAAATTTTTATGATAAGACTTGTTTATGAATTGATAGAATCTTCATTAGCTATGATAATTGACTCTATTAGACAAGAGTTGTAATCAGGTATAAAGACTCATAACAAATACTTGTCGCTTTAGAACAAACTTAGTTGATTTCCTGACATTACCCTAGAGACAAAGGATTATGAATTAGAGCTTTGTTCTATAATACCAGTCGAGCCAGGGGGATACAGTGTTCCGCGATAGATTTTTTATTCTTTGTGAGCTATATTGGAATAGACCTTTATAATTGACATATGCTTGTCGCTTTGATATTTCTATTGCGCATGACCTGTAGAGATTCAAAGTTAGTATTCTTGTCAAGATAAAAGTGCAAAATATTCAATGATCTCACTTCTCTGAACACAACATTATTTTTACACATTTTAAAAAAAATCATCAGTGTATATAAATACACATAGCCAGTTTAGTCTCAAGTATGGACTAATGAGCCCCAACGATTTACTCGATATAATGAAAAGCAAAGGATATCAGTCCTTTGCTGTGACGGACATCAATGCTACCTCATGCTGTCTAGATATACTGAGATTAGCTGAACAGAAAGACTTGAATGTTGCTATAGGCATAGACTTTAGAAATGGCATTGAGCAGCAATATGTGGGTATCGCATTGAACAATGATGGTTTCAGAGAGTTGAACAGTTATTTAAGTGAAAGACTTTTATCCAAAGAACCCCTTCCTGTAGAAGCACCTTCATCAAAAAATATTGCTTTCATTTATCCTTATAACAAAAAGCCCAATCGCCCTTTACGCCCTCATGAATACATTGGCGTAAAACTGTCTGATCTCAACAAAATTATATTTGACACCACCATGCCTCCTGAGCATCGATGGGTATCATTACAACCTGCTACTTTTAGAAATAAGAACGACCACAATACCCATATTCTCCTCAGAGCTATTGGTCTCAACACCTTATATACAAAACTTACTGCTAAGGACACTGCTACAGATGAAGGCATCATTATCAACAAGAAAAAACTGATTCACGATTTTGATCGGTATCCATTTGTCCTTCACAATACGTGTACATTGTTAGAAAGATGTAAGGTTACTTTTGATTTTAAAAACACGAAAACTAAAAATCAAAAAACATTCACAG
>JAZGFD010000293.1:0-6236 GCA_036479115.1 Saprospiraceae bacterium
CCGAATCTCTGAAAATGTAAATTTCATCTAAAAAGATTCTTTTTCTGAAAAATCTTAGTTTCCAGAGTAGGCTCAAGGTTATTTAATAATGCATATTGGAATACGTAAACACTCAATATTCAGAACTTCTGACTCGACGTAAATTGTGCTGCCCCTGTTTGGGTAATATTGCGGTGCGTTGCACCTTCACATTCTTAGGAATTGATGAGTCTAGATGCGATCGGTACGCTGTACCTCTTTTACCACTTCGCCTAAGCTGAAAACCAAACAAAGTGCAATACACCCATCCTTTATAGAGCATCAATATAAGCAAACTGCAGGTGCAGCACACCTCAATATTATCGCAGTAATCATCATAAAAGACGACAGTCATGTTTGTAGGGAAAATTTTATACTTGCCTGATTTTCAATAAACTGGTCAATAGGTCTGAAACTAAAAACTTCCTGCCATACGATTTGTTAATTTTGCAATATTTATTCTTCATTAGTAACGAATAAAGCCAGTCACTAAATTTTTCGTTAGTGATTAAAATAAAGGTAACAACTCAAGTGGCATCAATTTTGGATCAAAAAGCTCTTTTATCTCAAAAGCACACTACCTGAGTAGTGACAAATACAAGGATTACTTACCTTCACATAAAATTGTAAATTTAATCACATGCCAGAAAAATTAAAAGTACTCGTAGTAGGATGCGGAAATATGGGCACATCACATGCCCGAGCGTATCATCAACTAGAAGATTTTGAAATTGTAGGCTTGGTAAGTAGAGGGCCAGCAAGCAGAGAAAAACTATCAGCTGAATTAGGAGGCCTTCCTATGTACGGAGACTTTGATGAGGCTCTCGATAAGTCTAAACCCGATGTGGTTTCTATCAATACTTACCCTGAAACCCATGCGGAGTATGCTATAAAAAGCTTAAAAGCAGGAGCACATGTATTCTTAGAAAAACCATTGGCTAATACAGTGGAAGAAGCACAGTCTATAGTAGATATGGCAACTAAAATGAAAAAAAAATTAGTCATTGGCTACATCCTCCGAGTACATCCTGCATGGGCGCGGTTTACTGAGGTAGCCCAATCATTAGGAAAACCACTGGTGATGAGAATGAATCTTAACCAGCAAAGCTCTGGATCACAATGGAATACTCATAAAGAACTCATGAAAACCATGTCTCCTATAGTAGACTGTGGAGTGCATTATGTAGACATCATGTGCTTGATGACAGGGGCAAATCCCATAAGAGTGAGTGCAATAGGCGCCAACCTGAGTGATGAAATCCCATCTGATATGTACAATTATGGCCAATTGCAAGTGACTTTTGATGACGGCTCTGTGGGGTGGTATGAAGCAGGATGGGGCCCCATGATGAGCGAGACGGCTTTCTTTGTGAAGGATGTAATAGGCCCCAAAGGCTGTGTGAGTATAGTAGATAAAACCCATGATTCATCTGATGTAGAAGGTCATGTAAATACTGGTGGCTTGAAGGTGCATTATGCCGCTACAGGAGATGATGGAAAGTACCTGCAACCAGACAAAATACTAGATATGAGTGATGAGCCTGATCATGATGGCCTATGCCTTTTAGAGCAAGAATACCTTCTCTCTTCTATCAAGGGGGATAAAGATCTTACCGATCATATGAGAGATGCTGTCAACAGTCTGAGAATTGTACTAGCTGCTGATGAATCTTACAAAACGGGTAAAACAATAGGGCTTTAAAAATCAAATTTGTAACTACTCAGGAAGGGGCAATTTTGGTATAAAAAAGTCTTTCCCATATCCTGCTGCTATTATCGCTTCAAATCGAAGATATGGCAACATAATCGAGATACACTAACTAATAAAATAGTTTAGTAACAACTCTGCTATTAGAGCTCAAATGAGCCTTGCCTAATAAAAAAATAGGTAACTTCTCAGGTGAATGTTTATGAGGTAAAAATTTATTATTTTTTTATTAGAAGAGGCTAATTTTTATCAAAATAGCTCTGTTATTCTAATAAAAATAGACGAAGAATAATGAAAAAAGAACTTTTTTTAAAAAAATTGACACCACCTGAGTATTTTTAAAAATAGTAACTTTACCTGCCTGATTGGCAGACAGACCTCATAAGAACCCACCTGAGTTACACAAATTTTTCTCTGATTTTAGCCTTAATTAAATCGGTCTCAATCAAGAAAGCATCATGACCAAAGATTGTGCTTATTTCTGCATAAGCGGCATTGGGAATATGCTCTGCTAAAAACTTTTGTTCCTTGATAGGTATAAGTAGATCGCTGTCGAATCCTATTACTAAAGTTTTTGCTTTTATTTGGCGCAAAGCCTTGATAATGCTTTCTCTTCCTCTACCTACATTATGAGTATCTAGTACATTGAGGAGGGTATAATAACAGTGTGAATTAAACCTTTTTACAAATTTTTCGCCTTGATATTTTATATATGAAGCTGCTTTAAAATTATTTATTTTGAAAATTGAATCTTCTGACTGTTGTTTCACAAAAGATGTATGTGACCTGTAATAAGGCAGAGCCATTGCCCTAGCAGCTCTGAGCCCTTCTTTTCCTGCGATGGTATTATTGACATGAAAGGAGGAGTCTACATGCATTGCCATGCGCTGTGATTCATGGATAGCTATGACCCAAGGAGTCTCTTGAGCAGAGCAACAAAGGAGGATAAGAGATTCAATAGCGGAGGGGTTAATGATGGCCATCTCTTGTGCGATATTGCCCCCACATGATCCACCAATAATAAATTTTACTTTTTCAATACCTAAGTCTTTAAGAAGAATTAAATGCAGTCGGGCAGTATCTCTGATTGTCACTTTAGGGAAATCAAGACCGTACCTTGATCCAGTATCAGGGTTAATGTCATCTGCACAAGTAGTGCCATATGGTGATCCTAAATTATTAGCACATATAATGAAATATTTTTCAGGGTCAAAAAAATTTCCTGGTCCATATAATCCTTTCCACCAGTCCGCCATATCAGAACTGGCCGTGAGGGCATGAATGACTACTATCACATTGTCTTTGTCCTCATTGAGGTCGCCATAGGTGTGATATAAGATATTGACATCTTTGATGACTCCACCTAATTCAAGATCAAAGTCACCGACTTTGTTAGAGGATTTCAAATGTCCAGTTTTTTAAATGATGTACTAATATCGCCTATCACGTCATCAATGGATTCTAACCCAACAGAAATTCTGAGTGTGCTGTCAGTAATATTGCATTTAATTTTTTCATTTACACTCAATTTTGAATGAGTTGTGGTAGCTGGATGAGTTACTATGGTGCGGGTATCTCCTAAATTGGCAGTAATGGATAAGAAAGACAGCCCATTAATAAATTTGAATGCTTCCTCTTTGTCCCCTTTGAGGTCACAGCATACGATACCTCCTCCCCATTTCATTTGTTTTTTAGCCAAGAGGTGATCTTGATGATTTTCAAGGAATGGATAACTCACAGTTTTCACCCGTGGATGGTCTTTTAAAAATTTGGCAAGAGCAAAAGCATTACTACAATGTCGCTCCATTCTTACATCTAAAGTCTCTAAACTTTTAGATAATATCCAGGCATTGAAAGGCGAGAGGCATGCTCCTGTACGTCTGAGAAAATTATAAATAGGATCGATTAATTCTTGATTTCCCAATACTATACCGCCTAACACCCGTCCTTGTCCGTCAATAAATTTAGTAGCTGAGTGAATTACCAAATCAGCGCCAAAAAGAGCTGGTTTTTGTACTGCTGGTGTTGCAAAACTATTATCTACAGCCAATATGGATTCATACTTTCTACAAAGGCCACTGAGCCATTCTAAGTCAATTAGATCTAACCCAGGGTTAGTAGGCGTTTCTACCAATACCAATTTTGGTTTTTGACTGATGGCTTCTTCCCATGCAGAATCGTTTGTTATCTCAACCAGTTTGCATTTTATTCCCCATTCGGGCAATATATTTTTAAGAATGTATAAGGTATTTCCAAATAAGGAAGAAGAAGCAACTACTTGATCACCAGATTTTAATTGAGAACATAATGTGGCAAAAATGGTGGCCATCCCAGATGATGTTGCCACTCCAGCAGGGAGTTTTTCGAGGAAACACATTTTTTCTATAAGCTCTGTAGTATTTGGATTAGAAAATCTGCTATATATGTCCCCTTGTTTATTTCCTGAAAAATACTCAGCTGCTTCCTCCGCACTGCTATATTGAAAACTAGAAGTCATGAATATAGGGCTCGAATGTTCTCTAAATTTGCTCTTAGTTGGCTGTATTCTTATAGCTCCTGTGGAATCCTTCATTGACTGACTTAAATTGGTATATGCAAATTTAGGGTTTCTTTTACTGCAAAATACCTTGCTACACAATTTAGACAATGAAGATGATAAATCAGTTTCGTAGTTACTTAGATTAGAGTAAAATGAAAATTAACATTACAGTCTTTTCTTAATGTATGAAGTACTGAGCAGTATTTGTCTTTGGTAAGCCCCATAGCTTTGTTTAGCTTTTGTTCTTTGATATCACCTTTTATTATAAAGTGTACATCTATTGATTTATAAGGTGATGAAGTGCCTCCTTCAAATTTTTCACCACTTATTTCCATTTGAAAATCTGAAATGGTTTGCCTCTGTTTGTTCATGATATTAATTACATCAATAGCGCTACATCCCGCTACACTTACCAGCAGCATTTCCATAGGCCGAAAGGCAGAATTAGACCCTCCTATAGCAGGGCTGCCATCAATATGTATAAAGTTACCCCTTTCGTTAGTAGCTTCTAATTTGAAGGCATCGTCTATTCTTTTGATCTTAATTTTCATGTTGCAAATGTAGGGTAGTTTGGCATGTTATACTTTAGGAATCAATAATATTTTTGTAACTACTCAATATAATATTCATCATAGAAAGGCTGAAAGTCATTAAGCTGAATAGCCCAGGGCAACGCTCTTAGTTGAGTAGTGATTATTATGATTTGTCATCATTTTTGGTCAAAAATGATGACAAATCTTTCTAGCTACACAAGATATTGAGTACTTACTCTCAAAAAACTAAATTTTCATCCAAAATTTTCTAGTTCATAAAATTCGACAGTTTCCGTTCAGAAACTATATAGTCAAGAGTTCAACTATTGAGACCACTCCGAAAATATTCAAAATCAAAAAAGTTCACTGTGACAAGTTCTGTATAAAGCATTTATCGAACTTTACATTTTTTTCAATTAGCTGATACTCAGGCATCACTGAATCTCAAAAAATGCAAATTTCATCCAAAACAATTCTTTTTATGAAAAATGTTAGTTACCAGAGTAGATTCAATTATTACACTTTTCGAAACTACTTAGGTGATGCAACCTTTACTTTTAATCTCATGTCTTTACTCCTGAATTAACGCATCAATAAGTGCACACTAAACAGCTCGACGAAATACTAACCAAATGCAAAGCGAATGATCGTACTGCTCAGTATAAGCTGTATAATCTGTACTCTATGGCAATGTACAATGTGTGCTTGAGGATGATGAAAGAAACAGCACAAGCAGAAGATGCTCTTCAAATGGCATTTGTAAAAGCTTTTAAAAATATTAATTCATTCAAGGTAGAATCCACTTTTGGAGCGTGGCTAAAGAAAATAGTAATCAATACTTGTCTGAGTGAATTAAATAAAAAAAAGATGCATTTTGAAGATTGGGATGGCAAAGACTTTGTAGAGGAAAAAATAGATGAACCTGATGTCACATATGAAGTGAAAATGGTAAAATATGCTATGTCTATTTTACCAAATGGTTATAGAGTCATTTTCTCAATGTATGCAGTGGAAGGATTTGACCACATGGAAATCGCACAAATAATGGGCATATCTGTTGGGACTTCAAAATCCCAATACAGCAGAGCCAAAGTAAGAATTAAAGAGATATTAAAAGATCAAGCCAATAGCTTTAAAATATCAAACAACTCTTAAACCATGAATCATGAAGGTAATAGTAATGAATAGAAAAAATGGATTAGAAGACTTCATATGGCGCAACAGAAGCCAATTTGATAGCAATTCTCCTAGAAAAAGCTTGTGGAGTAGAATAGAAAGCGAGCTTGACAGTGGCCCTCCTGACGGAAAGGAAAAACCTTCAAGAAATAAAGCATACTGGATTGTTCTGCTTGCCATGGCAATAGGAATAACTGCCATAGGTTTTTACAACTTAGGAAAAAGTAAAAATGCATCAAAAGTTATGCTTTTTGCAGAAGTA
>JAZGFD010000294.1:0-14343 GCA_036479115.1 Saprospiraceae bacterium
ATGGCGTTTGGGCTACAGCTCCTTACCTCCACAACGGGTCAGTCCCTACTATAAAATTATTACTTGATAGTCCTTCTCGCCCAAAATTTTGGAAAAAATCAAACGGTTCTAAAGGTTATGATTATGAATTTTTAGGGTGGAAATATGAGGAGAATGATCATAAGGAAAACAAAAATACCTATGATACTACATTAGAAGGATATGGTAATCAAGGGCATTATTTTGGTGACAAATTGAGTGTTGGAGAGAGAATGGCGATCATAGAGTATTTGAAAACACTATAATAAGATGATTTAATTTTTAAAAGATAACTGCCTATTAGAGGGAAATAACCTTCATTTTTAAAGCCTTAAAATTCGGGCTAATTTGAGTACTCCTGCTACAGAAATAGAATCCGTAATTTCACTCCTTTCTACCATCTCAACCAATTCAGCAAATGGTAATTTTTTTAGAACGAGCTCTTCTGTTTCATCAAAGTCTGTTTCTCCAAAAGAAAGACTTTTAGCTACAAAGACATGCCCAATTTCATCAGTCACACAATTAGAAGTATGAATTTTCATCAAATATTTCCATATAGCTGCTGTAATTCCCGTTTCTTCTTTTAATTCTCTTTTAGCTGATACCAAGAGGTCAATATCAAGTGGGCCTCCTCCCATTGGCAACTCCCAACTATATTGATCAATAGTATAGCGATACTGACCCACGATCCATGTATTCAACTCATGGTCAAGAGGAATAATCGCAATAGCAAAATTCTTCATTTTTATCTTACCATATACTCCATCATTCCCAGATGGTGTAATCACTTTATGATGTTCCACTTCTATCCAAGTATTATCATATACAGTCTCTTTTGACTTTACAGCCCAGGGGTTACTGGTATCTATTTTTTTCAAATTATTATCCTTTGACATTTTATTAAAATCAGCAAAATAATGCAGAACACTCTGTATAGTATGTCATATAAAAGTAATGGCAACTACTCAGGTGGGTGCTTTTGCGGTGAAAAATTGTTTTTTTTACCAAATAAAACTCATTTTAGGTAGAATAACTGGGCTGTTTCTAACCCTTTTTATTGAGAGCACCAGTTTATACTATGTTCCATTCAAATAGCCACGCAAATACTCAAAATTAGAACCTAAGTCCTTGTCTATAGCAATGGTAGCTCTACTCAGCATCTCACTTTTTTTCTTTTGCAATTCAGGTATGACATTTTCTATAAACATCTCACCAAAAGCTGTAGAGGCATCTCTAGGTAGCTCATTGGGTAGATTATCTATAGTCATCATATCGATTACATTATCGGCATGAGGGGCGACTTCTGAATTGGTAATAGTGTCAATTCCAAATACAGGGTCAGCAATGGTACTGGCTCTGATCGTGGATGGAATCGAGCTTGTGGGTGCAATATCACAAGTAATATCAGCTATTACTCTGATTCTAAAATCGGGGCTCCTCATTTGATTTATTGTAAAAAATGCAGGTGCATTATTATCCCAATATATACCATTAATCATGATATCAGTCTCGGACAGAAAGTGGTGAAAATCGGAATCGTAGTCATTTGGGTTAGTATAAAAGTCTTTGATATCATCGAATACTCTACCGTCTTTTCTCTTGGCGTAAAAAAAGCTATTTAGTTGAGTATAAACAGGTTTACTGTAAGGTTTTATCACATATTCTATTGGTCGCAATTTTGTAAAACCCATATCATCTAACACTTGTGCAGCGCCTTGGGCTACCCTGCCTGTACCTGTAATAACTACCTTGACATTGGGGAATATGATTTTTTTATACAATTCTTGAGCTGCTTTGTAATCATATAAAGAATACATACGAGACAAATCAAAAGATGATGTTCTTCGGCTATAAGTCCACAATGCATTATGCGCTCCTACCATACCAGCAAATTTACCAAAGGCAATAACCCTAGCACCGTCAGTATTAGTCAACACTTCATAATCTATTAAAGTGATATTTTGATCTACTATTGCAGCGAGAAGTTTTTGATTGTACGGTTGAGCTTTGATGGTATGAGAAAAGAAGAAATAAATTTTATCAGGAATCAAAAAATCAATAGGCGCTTCTTTCACCCCTATTAAAATGGACCGATCAGTCATATCTTCTGATAAGGGCACTCCTAGTTTTTGATAATCATCGTTGCTATAACATCGTACTTCAGAGGGCTGAACAACAATATTGATACCCTTGTCAATCAATGCTTTACACTGATTTGGAGTCAATGTAACTCTACTATCTGGAGGATCCTTTTCTTCTCTTATAATGCCTATTTTCATATGTTAACTCTATTGTTTCTTTTTGTAGAAATATTATCAAAAAAAATCACTTCTTCATTTTATCAAATATTGCTATTGGTAAGTACTCAATATCTTGTGTAACCAGAAATGTTTGTCATCATTCTTGATTAAAAATACCGCCAAATCACAACAATCTTTACTCAACCAAGGAAGTTGCTCTTGGCTATTCTTCCAAGGGCGTTTCCCATGGCTATCAGCTTATAGGCCTTCAGCCTTTCTATGATGAATACAATATTGATTACTTACTGTATTTGCTTTCCAAGTATTTTCTATTCAGGCTTTGTAAGTTTGCGATACTACAATTGATTTTTCTATTTTTTGTATAAAACACTTTTTATTATCTTTCTCATAACGACACTCAATGGTTGACTTTTATTATTATACTTCTTCTACCATTTTTTTTATTTGTTCAAGTATTCCTTCCAATCCATTTTCGGAATGTTTTTGTCCTTCTTCATTTGCAAACCCCAGCTGTGTCTATGTAAATTTTACTTGATTGTCATATATTTTTTCAATTGAATACGTTACAATTGAATAATTTTCAGGTTTGTCTTCAAGGCCTGAAAATCCACTCCAATAATCATATTTTAGAATATAATTCATTTTATTTTCCAAGACATTTCCTCTGTCTTTTTTACTTGGCCATCATACTCTCCTTTAAAAATAATAGAACTCCCTATCTTCCAATCAGTTCCTGTTTCAGTGCCAAAAAGGTAGATTTTTATTTTCTCTGGGTTTGTCAAAGCATCCCAGACTTTATTTGCACTAGAATTAATGATTATGCATTTCGACACCTTCAATTTATTGTTCATTTTTGTCTCTTTAATTGGGTAAAGCGCTATTACTCAAGGATTGTCAAAAGCGTGATTCTTTCTTGGCAATCAATATTCAAGTTAACAGTCTTTCTCAATATTTCAAACTAATAAATCTTTACAATAATGCTATATACTGCTTTGATTTATATATTAGAGACATTACAAGGCAGGAAGAATAATTGGTGACTACTCAGGTACCATTAAAAGAGAATTAAGTTTGGACCATTTGCATCATAGTTGAGTGCATATTGAGATTTCTTTTTCTCAAAGTATCACAAACAGACTTTAGGGTACAGAAGACATGTTGGCCTGATTTAAACATGCCAGATATTTCAACTTTAGCCATTCTAATAGCACGTTCAGAACCGATCTATGAATCCTGTAGGGATTTAATATTCGTAGGGTAGTATTATTGTATTGAAGAAATTCGACCCTGTCGGGGTCATATGTATTGATTATCGTCTATTTTTTATAATCATATGAACCCTTCAGGTTCAACTCTGAGTTACTATTAATGCGAAAATAGCTTGTGTCTATCAAAAAAAAATGTAATTTTTAAGTTCAAAAGCACATCACCTGAGTAGTCACCTTTTTTCTAACCAAAATTAGCTCCACTTGAGTAGTTACGAATAATTGATTATGAAAATACCTATTAAAATGAGAGCCATGCTCTGGCTCGCTAATCAAAAGAAAGGCTCTGAAATTCATGAAATGAGTGTTGAGCAAGCTAGGTTTTCTTCTAAAACAACTCTAGATAAGGTAGCATATTTTTTCGATGGCCCTGCCATCCCTTTGCATCAAGTTACTGATAAAGAAATAGAAGGAAGAAACGGATTGATTCCCATCCGCATCTATCAGCCTATAGCTCCTAATAATCTACCAGTCATTATGTACTTTCATGGTGGAGGTTTCGTGATGCGATCCATCCAATCTCATGACAAAGTCTGTCGTAGAATAGCAAGCCAAAATGAATGCATTGTGATTTCAGTGGATTATCGTTTGGCTCCAGAATACAAATTTCCTATGGGGCTGCATGATTGTTATGATGCTACAGTTTGGTCCGTTCATAATGCCACAATCCATAAAGGTGACCCATCCAATCTCATTCTAATGGGAGATAGTGCTGGAGGAAACTTAGCTACTGCAGTAGCCATGATGTCAAGAGATCACAATGATCCAAAAATATCATACCAAGTGTTGATTTATCCTTGTACTGATGGCACACTGAGTCAGCCATCAATTGATACATGTGGTGAACATTATTATCTGACCAAAAAGATGATGATATGGTTTTTGGGTCATTATATATCAAAAGACGATGACATTTATTCCCCTTATTTATCCATGATGCTAGCTAATGACCTTTCTAATCTTCCTCCTGCCTACATTCTTACAGCAGAATACGATCCATTAAAAGACGAAGGAAAAAGATATGCTGATTCGCTTCGAGATGCTGGAAATGATGTTACTTTCAAAGAGTATGGTGGAATGATACACGGTTTTCTTAATATGCCCAAAATGTCAAAGTATGTAAGTATAGCTTATAGTGATATAAATCGACAATTGTCCAAAATTAAGAACCAGTCAGAATCAGCTGATTGAGCAGTGCTAAAATTAATCTAACTTTCACCACTCTACTCCATGCCATTCTTTTCTTATAAGTACACAATATCTTGTGTAATCAGAAAGATTTGTCATCATTTTTGGTCAAAAATACCGTCAAATCACAACAATCGTAACTCTAACAAGAGTGTTGCGTTGCCTTTGGCTATTTAGTGTCTGAACGAAAACTCATCAAAATTAGAAATAGTTTACTTCCACAAGCTCTGCATAAACACTTCGCCAAGCTCTGCATAAAACTTTTGGCGACATTATAATTTTTTCAACTCGCTGATACTCAGGCATCACCGAATATCAAAAAACTAAATTCTCATCCAAAATATTCTGTTTGATAAAATTCGACAGTTTTCGTTCAGACACTATTTAGATTAAAGGCCTTAAGTCTTTCTATGATGATTGCGATATTGAGTACTTACCTTTTTTTTAACAAACTACTGGCCGTGTGAGGATTACTCAATAATTCTTTGAATATCTCCCATCGCTTATCAGTGTTTTCATTGGTACCTCCCATTGCTTCAACATAATCTGATACTATATCTTTGCCCAAATTATAGTTAATGACATAACTCCGATATTGATCAAAAAATCTTGTTCTTTGTAGAGCCTTGTCAGGAGCACTGAGAGAATATTTTACAAGAAAATTGGCACATTCTTCGCGACTCAAATCTCCATTAAGATAGTTTCGCGCAGCTTCATTACCAGCATAATCCAGAGCTCCTCTTAAATCAAGTATTTCATAGTACAGATCAGCTTTAGACGCGTCTAAACCCGCTATTGGAAACAAAACTTTTTTTTCATAATCCACCCTTTCAACACCTGGAAATGCGACATCTATTCCATAATTGGCACTGCCTTCAGCAATAAGTGACTGTGGAGAAAATAACGGGTAAATAGAAAACTCTTTCCATCCATAACCATCCACTAAGTTTTGTTCTATCAAAGCATTAAATACATGGTGTCCAGGATAGCCCTCATGGCAGGCAAGGTCAATGGCCCTTTGTATAAAAATTGGAAAATCCGTATTTATTTGAATTAAACTCTGGCTCCCACCTTGATAATAATTGTACCCTGACCAGCTTTTATCATTTACATATTCTAAGACAAAATTTTCGTTTTTAGGTAAGGTGATATGCTCACTTGTTCTCTTTCTTGCTTCAGCTATAGCTACTCTGAATACAGTATCCAATTTATCTTTTGGTATGATAAATTGGTTTACAAAATTATTATAACGACTCGAAATGCTGCCTTCTCCAGGCAATTTTTTCTCAAGAGTAAGGAGAATATCATTAAAATAAGAACCACTAAAGTGAGGGGGCACTACATCGTAAAGAAGTTCTGCTTCTTTATCAAAATCGAACCTTTTCCCATCCATCATTATCAGTTTGGTTTTGACAGCAAGTAACTGTTTTTTAAACATGGTTAACCTTGCATTTTCCAAGGGTGAGTATTGCTCAGAATCTATTTTTGCACTCAGGGTCATGAGCTCTGAGACTCTATCTATCAGAATTTGAAAAGGTAATTTATCTGCTTTTTTAACGGTAGGTTTCCATTCGTCAGGGCCGTAAAAAGCATCAACAATGTCACTATCATATTGGCCTATCTCCAATAAAAGTTTCACATATTTTTCAGTAAGAATTTCCATGGTCTTCTCTTTTGGTTTGTGATCACACGACAAAGCAATGAGTATTAGCAGGGCATAAAGAATGTGATATTTCATATACAATTTTTGTAACTACATAGGTGGAGTCAATTTTGGCTAAAAAGCACACACCTGAGTTATCAATTTTTTAATTAGTAGCTTGTCTAATTTTGAGACCACTCCGAAAACTCACAAAATAAAATAAGTTTACTTCGACAAGTTCTGCCTAAACAATTCAACAAGCTCTGTATAAAGCTTTTGGCAAAATTTATATTTTTCTCTATTCGCTAATACTCAGGCACCACCAAATTCCCAAAAATGCAAATTTCTTCCAAAACGATTCTTTTTATAAAGCATGTTAGCTTCCAAATTATACTTAATTTTCTATTTTCAATATTTGGAAACCGAAAATATTCAATAAACGAAGATTACAACTTAATTTTTTATATCATAATCTGCCACCTTTCACCGTTATTATCTCATGCTAAATATTACCATAAATGCAAAATATCACCATAATCGCTGCTCTTATTTTTATCACTTCATCCCTCAGTGCACAATTTGGCTTGAGGTTTTCATCTCAATGGAATGATTATAAATCATGGAATACAGTAACACAATCCGCTTCTACTCCTTCTAACAGTGATCTCTTTGGTCAGTCTTTCGAAATTGGAATTGATTATTGGTTTCGGCTAAAAAATACTCGATTGGAATTTTATCCTGAAGTGGGCTTTGGATATTCTAAATCTACTAACTCCATTAACAATAATGATGCTTTTCCTCTTTCATATAACCTTAAAAAGGTATATGGTGGCATTAATGCCCATATTTATTTTCTTGATTTAAAAGGCGATTGTGATTGCCCCACCTTTTCCAAACAAAATGATTTTTTCAAAAAGGGCTTTTTCCTCATGATTTCGTCCAAAATCCATTATCAAAATAAGGAGACAATATACTTCTCAGACTCAATCAAAGACAACGATTTAGCTGTAGAAATATCCGCTGGGCTTGGACTCGACATAGGTATTAGTGATTTGGTTACCATTTCTCCTTTTGCAGCTTTGAGCTATTTCCCTTCTTCAAACTGGGATGGTATTAACATCAACCATGGCATTATCCACATCCTTCCTCCTGATGAAAGCACTTCTAATATAGCATGGAAACTGGGAATAAGAGTTGGTTTTAGGCCTGATTATTTAAAAAACAAGTATTGAGATTGAAAAGAAAATCAACAATCCCATTTTTGTAGTTCTATAATATTCCCATCAGGATCCTTGACGTAGATTAATGTAATTGTTCCAAGTCCTGTTACCACCTTTGTTACTATTTCGCCAAGTTTGCTTCCACCGTTTATCAATACTTGTTCTAAAACATTTTGAACGTTGTTCATTTCAAATGCAATGTGACCAAATCCTTTTCTATTTGCTATAGGCTCTGGGCCCCTTTCGTTTTTTGCATATTGATAAATCTCTAATGTAGGCCCATCGGCATCATATCCAGGGAGCCTTAAATGTACACCTACCAAATGGGCATTTTTCACACCAGTACAAGTCTCTAACCACTCTCCTTTTTGATCTCTTGGCGGAGGCATAACCGCACATTGAAATACATTAATATAGAATTGTGATAATCGTTTCCAATCATCAGTTATGATATTGGTATGCACATATTTCATTGATATTCACATATTAAAATAAAAGTAACTACTCAGGTGGAGCCAATTTTGGATAAAAAAGCGCCCCCCCGAGTAGTTACAAATAAAAGTAATATTTGCTATTTAGATTTCAAAACCCTTTGAATATTCTTAACCAAAACCTCTGGAAGAGGTACGGCTTTTCTCATATTCAGATCAAAAATTACCAATTTTATTTCCATGACGGCTGACAACTCGTTATTCTCACTGTTGTACATGTGATGTTGAAAATGCATCACTTTATTTGTATGACCTACAGCGCTACTCATCACATGAATAAGATCATCCTCAAAAACTTCTCTTTTATATTGGATGTTTTGTTCCACTACAGCTATTCCGTAATTATTATCTTCTAAGTACTTTCTCTTAAGTCCAAATGCACTCCCACAATTCCTTCCTGCTAAATCAAATTTGTTGATATAATACATGACATTCATATGGCCATTACTGTCACATTCTGACGTCTGTACAGCTCCCTTATAAGTCATAATTTCATTGATCATAACCCTACATTTTCGAGGCCAAATAACTGGCCTGATTGATGGCTTTTTTTGCGTCAAGCTCAGATGCTACATCAGCTCCTCCTATAAGATGCACAGTCATTCCTAAAAATTGAAGATTATCGTACAATGTTCTTTGAGGTACCTGCCCAGCGCATATTACTATATGGTCTACTTCTAAAAGAAGTGGTTGGTCTTGATAAGTGATGTGCAAGCCTCGGTCGTCAATATTATTATAAGTCACATTGGCCATCATCTTCACATCCTTCATAGCCAATGAGGCTCGGTGTATCCATCCTGTTGTCTTTCCTAGGTTTTTGCCGTGTTTGCCTGCAGACCGTTTTAATAAATAGATTTCTCTAGGCGAAACAGTTGGCAATGGTTTTTTAGCCAAGCTTCCTCCCTGGGCATATGTCATATCTACTCCCCACTCTTTCATATAAGATGATGTATCCAATGAAACAGAAGGCCCTTGATGAGAAAGAAATTCTGCCATGTCAAAACCTATTCCTCCAGCACCTACGATTGCTACTTTATTACCTACTTCTTTTCCTCTATACAACACATCAGCATAATCTAAGACTTTGTTGTTGCTTATACCCGGAATGTTTAATTTACGAGGACTCACACCAGTAGCCAGTATTACTTCATCATATCCACCGCCTTTGAGTTGTTCTGCCACTACCTTGTGATTGAGATGAAGATTGACTCCATGCTTTTTGATCATGGCCCTATAATATCTAATTGTTTCAGCATATTCCTCTTTTCCAGGAATGATTTTAGCCATATTAAACTGCCCGCCTATTTCGCTTTCGCTCTCAAACAAATCTACCAAATGGCCACGTTGTGCCAATAATGTAGACGCTGCTAATCCAGCTGGGCCAGCACCTACGACCGCTATTTTTTTAATATCTTCAGCAGGTACAAAATTAAGTATTGTTTCATGACATGCTCTAGCATTCACCAGACATGAGCATACTTGCATAGTGAATGTATGATCCAGACATGCCTGATTACATGCTATGCAAGTATTGATTTCATTTGATCTGTTTTCGATGGCTTTAAGTACCAGTTCTGGATCAGCTAGAAAAGGCCGTGCCATGGAAACCATATCAGCACAACCATCTTGAAGTACTTTTTCAGCAACCTCTGGTGTGTTGATTCTATTGGTACAAATAAGAGGTATGTTCACTTCTCCCATCATTCTTTTAGTAACCCAAGCAAAGCCAGCTCTAGGCACCACTGTTCCTATGGTTGGTATCCGTGCTTCATGCCAGCCTATGCCAGTATTAATGATTGTAGCCCCTGCTTTTTCTACTTCTTTTGCTAATTGTACGACCTCTGCCCAAGTACTGCCACCTTCTACTAAATCAAGCATGGATAATCTATAAATAATTATAAAATTTAGCCCTACTTTTGCTCTAGTACGTTTTATTATTTCGAGTGGAAATTTGATTCTATTCTCATACTGACCACCCCATTTGTCGGTTCTTTTATTAATTTTAGAAACAATGAACTGGTTGATAAGATATCCTTCGGAGCCCATTATTTCTACTCCATCATAATTTGCATATTGAGCCATTGCCGCACAATTCACATAGCCCTCAATAGTTTCTTCTACTTCTGCTGTGCTTAGTGCCCTTGCTGGGAAAGGTGAAATTGGCGCTTTGGTGGCACTAGACGATACATTTTTATCAGTATAGCCATATCTGCCTACATGTAGAATTTGCATACATATTTTTCCTCCCTCGTCATGTACAGCTCGTGTCACTACTTTGTGCTTTTCTGCCTCTTCTTTGGATGACATAGGGTCGCCCATCGGTAGAGCCAATGCCTCTTTTGTAGGGGCAAATCCTCCAGTTACAATGAGGCCTACCTGCCCTTTCGCTCTTTCTCTATAAAACTGAGCCATTCGCTCATGGCCGCCTGGCACATCCTCTAACATAGTGTGCATTGAGCCCATTAACACTCTATTTTTAAGATTGGTAAACCCCAAATCTAATGGTGATAGTAACTTGTTATACATATATAGTATATATTATTTGAGATTCGCAAAGTACAACAGAATTAAAGGAGGTGAAATTAACTGGGTTAAGTTTTGCGATTCACAGATATAAAATCAACTCTCATTCATTAATTATCAATTCTCAAACCTCTTCTTGGTTGCTAGTATTTAGTGTCTGAACGAAATCACATAACCCCAGTCATAACACGTTGAATAGCTGAGAAATACCTCTTAAATTTGTAAGTACTCAATATCTTGTGCAACCAGAAAGGTTTCTTATAATTTTTGCCTAAAAATGCCGCCAAATCACAACAATCGCAACTCAACCAAGGGGGTTGCTCTTGACTATTCAGCTTAAAAAGCCTTCATCTTTTCTTTGATGATTACAATATTAAGCACTTACCACCTCCATAGCCACGATTTTTTTATTCCCATCCTGCGTTGAAAAATCACTCCCTTCGACTAGGCTCAGGACAAGCATTTAGCTTGCAAAAATCATAAACCTCCGCATTTATAACAACTGATTAGTAAGTGGGTTCTTGATGGGGTACTCATTTTGAGATCAGACAAGGTAAAAATCACAAACACAGCCCTGTTTTGACGAACATTTTTAGCCATGTATCGTCTTCGTTTCTAGAAAATATCTGTCATAAAATTTATTTTTATGGCCAGTTTTGTACCTCCACCTCGCTATAAAACTGTTCTAAATACAATAACATAAAGTCATGACGGCTCTTTGCCATTGTCTTACCTGTAGTGGTGTTCATTTTATCTTTTAATAGTAGTAATTTTTCATAAAAATGATTAATAGTTGGGGCTGTACTTTTTTTATATTCCTTCTTATTCATATTCAAAACAGGTAATATCTCTGGATCAAAAATCATTCTATCTTTAAACCCTCCAAAGTTAAATGCTCTTGCTATTCCTATGGCTCCAATGGCATCAAGCCTATCAGCATCTTGCACCACTTCCATCTCTTTCGACACAAATCGGCTTTCTTTAAAACTATTCTTAAATGACATGTATCTTATAATATTGATAATGTGATTTATTCCATCATTTGACATTTCTGTGTTTCTTAAATATTCTAGTGCCGTTTGGGGGCCTATTTCTTCGTTTCCATTATGAAATTTTGAATCTGCAATATCATGTAATAGTGCAGCTACTTCCACGATTTCTTGATCTACTTTTTCGGACTTGGCTATGTTCTTCGCATTTTGCCAAACACGAAAAATATGGCTCCAATCATGCCCTCCCTCGGCATTTGCTAACTTAGATTTTACAAAAATTATAGTATTCTCGATCAATTTACTTCTAACCATTATTTAATAATTTACTTCTTGATTAAAATAAGTAAAATTTGTTGTAATCTTAAACTCTTGTATCGTAAATTCAATCTTTATTATTTAACATAATGTAACGACTCAAGTGGTATCAATTTTGGCTGAAAAAGGTTCTTTTATCGCTATCCTTCTGCTCTTAAGAAATAAATGAGCAGTGTCTAGTAATAAAATAGCGATTTTTCAACTGCCTGTTTGGCAGACAGGCCTCAACAGTACGTCACCAGAGTAGTCACAAATAAACAAACTACAAAATGGCTAAATTTTTCACAATATTATTTATAAGCGTCATTTGGATTTTAGAAGTGTCGGCTCAAAAATCTCATATTACTACAGGCTACCATAGTGGTTCACTTATAGTCATTGGAGGAGGAAGATTGGGCGATGAAATAATGAACGAATTCAAAGTTTTAGCAGGAGGTGATGCAGCTAAAATTGTTATTATTCCTACGGCAAATGTAATCGATGATAAAATTGACACAGCCCGTGTGAAAGCTCGTTTTGAGAGACATGGATTTACTGATATTACAATAATGCATACTAGTGACCCTGCTGTAGCGAATACTGATAATTTTATAAAGCCTCTTAAAGACGCAACAGGTATCTTTTTTTCAGGCGGTAGACAATGGCGTATAGCTGATGGCTTTTTAAATACAAAAGCCCAAGATGAAATGTACAAACTATTGGATAGAGGTGGTGTCATTGCAGGTTCTTCTGCTGGAGCTACAATCCAAGGTTCTTATTTAGCCCGAGGTGATTCTAAAAACAATCAAATAATGATGGGTGATCATGAAGTAGGTCTAGGATTTATTACAAACATAGCCATTGACCAACATGTATTGGCTAGAAATAGGCAGTTTGACATGTTTGATATACTTAAAAAGTTGCCACATTTATTGGGAATTGGAATAGATGAAAATACGGCCATTGTCGTCAATGCAGGTACATTTAAAGTCATAGGTGCTAGCCTAGTTACTATTTACGACAATACTTTTTGGTCAAGGGAAGGATCAGAATTAAAACATTTGCCTCCTAGTAATGCTTTGTTTTATTTTCTACGCAGAGGCGATAAATACGATTTGACTAAAAGGATAGTCATAGAAGACTAATTCCTTTAATAATAAAATAAGTAACTACTGAGGTGATGTGCTTTTGAGATATAAAATTGCTAGACACAGGCTATTTTTGTTTTAATAGCAGCACTATTACCAACCTATTTTATATGTTATTGAATCTTGATTATGTTGTCACATCTTCGATTTGAGATAAAAATTGGCAAAAGTATAGTGGTAAAAGAGCTTTTATTAGCAAAATTTGGCTCCACCGGAGTAGTTACATTGAGAGTGATTTACCCATTGAATAAATCTATCAATGTCTGTGTATTTACTTTGATGGCTGTGGTCAGAGATTTTTCTAAATCAGGATAGTAAAAAGGACTGTGAAGTCCTGGTAGATTGCCTTTTTTCATTTTATCCTCACTCACAGTTCCTAGCCAATAAAGAACTGTAGGCACCTTGTGTTCAGTAGAGCCGTACCGGCTAAAATCTTCTCCCACCATTTGTGGCTCTGCATCTATTACATTTTCAGACCCTATAGCTTTTGATGCTGATTTTTGTAACATTGCAGTAAGAGAAGGGTTGTTATAATTAGCAGGAGTCGAAGAATCTCCAAAAATGACATCTGGCATTTTATCCTCTGGTAGACCTGCAGCAATTGCTACTCCCTTTGCTATTTCTTGTATCCTTTTGTGCACCATAAGTCTCACCTCCTCTTTATACGTTCTGATTGTGAGTTTAAGATGGGCTTCATCTGGAATAATATTATGTTTATGTCCGCTCTTAAAAGACCCAACAGTAATCACAGCTGATGCTGTAGGTTTTAAATTTCTACTTACTATAGTCTGCAAATCCATTACTATCATACTCGCAATTACCACAGGATCAATCGTCATATGAGGTGCCGCGCCATGCCCACCCAAACCATGCACAATAATGTCAGCACTCTCAGTAGTGGCCATGCTGAATCCTTCTCTTATACCCAACTGTCCAGACGCAATAGTAGGGCTGCAATGCAAACCAATACCATAATCAGGCACTCCAAACTTTTCATACAGACCAGCTCCTAACATCAAAGCGGCTCCTTTACCTAGTTCCTCTGCAGGCTGCCCTATCATCATTAGTGTCCCATTCCAGTGATCTTTCATTTTTACCATAGTCCTGGCAGTACCGACAAGTGATGTCATATGCATATCATGACCACAACTGTGCATTGTACCCACTTGATTACCATTATAGTTTACCTTCTTTTCACTTGCAAACGAAAGATCCGTTTTTTCATCCATCGGAAGTGCATCCATATCACTTCTATACAATATTAGTGGTCCCTCTCCATTCTTAAATATACCCACAATACC
>JAZGFD010000295.1:0-5229 GCA_036479115.1 Saprospiraceae bacterium
TAGAAGCAATATTGATAAATGAAGATGGATCAAAAGAAATTGCAGCAGATCCTAGAGGAGACGATTGGAGTATGGGTTATTAATAGGGTAACCACAAAATCATATCCCTTTGAACTGTTTTATTTTGAATTTGTATGAAAAGACGTATATAGTTTTGTCAATGATCGCACAGGTTGATTTCCCTTAATTCGTCATTGACCAGCTCTAAGAAAAGGAAATAATGAATTTAGAGAGATAAATAGACTTTTGGAATTTTGTGCATTTCCAACCCAAGGGAGAGTGGGCTTTTTGTTGTGATTCGATCAAAGCTGTAATTGGTATATTGGATTGCGATAAATAAGAACTTATTTGGAGTAAATTTATCAAGATTAGGAAGGTCTCTATGAAAGAAATCAGATCAATAATCAACCATTATAAAGCAATAATAGGCACAAAAAAAAGAATGGCATTGGCAACAGTCGTCAATGTAGAGGGTTCTTCATATCGGAGAGAAGGAGCTAGAATGTTAGTGGTAGAAGATGGCACATGGGTAGGTGGAATAAGCGGCGGATGTTTGGAAGGTGATGCATTGAGAAAGGCTAAGAATGCTATTGTAAAAGGAATTCCATCGATAGTAAGATATGACACGAGAGATGATGATGTTTTTCAAATCGGGGTAGGACTTGGATGCAATGGAGTAATTGATGTATTAATCTCTCCGATTATCAATCATCGTTCTAACCCAATCGAAATTCTTTCAAGATGCATGAACAAAAGGCAGCCGAGTATTTTACTCACTTCAATCGGGAAGTCAGGTAACATTCCGATAGGAACGATGCAAGAAATAGTACTAAACCGACAACTTAAAACCACTGATAATGAGGAAGTGAATAAAAAGTTAGAAAAAGAAATAGGCGAAGTGGTTTTAGATAAAAAATCTAAAATTGCATTATTGCATGGAGGTAAATATGAGTACAAATTTTTCATTGAATATCTTCCTCCAGAGATGCATCTCATCTTATATGGAGCTAATTATGATATTTATCCCTTGGCTGATATTGCAAAAAATATCGGTTGGGAAGTGACCGTTGTATGTAATCCGCAAAAAGTAGATAAAGCATTATTTACAAAAGTAAATGTGGTATCAATCAAATCAAATAAAATAATTTTTGATAAATACACTGCCGCTATTTTAATGGCCCATGATTATAAAACAGATAAGAATAATCTATGCAGTATTATAAATTCTGATGTTGCATACATAGGAATGTTAGGACCACAAGTAAGGAGTAAAAAAATACTAAATGAACTCAGGATAAAATATTCTGATAAATGGCCATCTGATTTAACGAACATACATGCTCCTATAGGCTTAGATACTGGAGCAACCTCACCTGAAGAGATAGCAATATCAATAATTGCAGAAATCAGAACCTATTTTTCAAAGCGATCAGGTGGTTATCTAAAAGATAGAATAGATACAATTCATTCAAGATAATGATAATTTGACTGTTCCTTTTCAGCTATATATTAGTGAACAGAGTAATTTTGTAACGACATAGCCGCATCACATTTTACTTTTAATATGGCCTCACTTCATCTGGTTTTATGAAATTTTTCTTGTTTCACTCTTCGTAACTAAAATAAATTTACTTCATCAACTAAAAATGAACGCTGTTTTTTAGTCTGATGTGGCTACAAGAATGTAGTTACGTAATTTTGATTAACATTTACTGAACCCAAATGTCCATCTCAAAGAATAATCAATTGGTCGAATAATAATCTGCATTTATAATACGTCTACTATTTTCATAGTAACTAGTCAAGTGGACGCTTTTGAGGCAGATAAAGATTTTTTTACTCAAAATTGGCTCCTCTGGAGTAGTGGCTTTCCATAAAGTGATACAACAATTACTTTGCCTATCCAGAATAACAGTTTGATTCCTAACATTTCGCAATGTTTTGAAATGTCGGGATCATCTTAGCCTAATAAAATGATTGCCTAGGTGTTATTTTAATTTGATAAGTAGTTACAGTAATTCTAAATCACTGAAATACTCATGTGAATTATTATTCACATAATCACCTTTGACTACCATCTTTTACAACAAAAATATTATCATGAAATCATTGAAGGAATTTTTTATTTTTTGCTCAGGAGCTAACGCTCTTATTCTAAATCGTACCCCTACAGAAGTAAATAAATATGTGGGAATAGGCGCCACCATATTCTTTACAGGCATTTTTGCTGCTATTGCGGCAGGGTATGCATTATATACCGTATTTGATAGTGTATGGTTGGTTCTTCCTATTGCACTATTATGGGGATTTATGATTTTTAACCTCGATAGATTTATCGTTTCTACAATGAAGAAAAAGGGATCGATAGGAAGAGACTTTCTTTCTGCGCTGCCAAGGTTGATTCTTGCTTTGCTCATTGCAGTAGTTATAGCCAAACCGCTCGAACTGAAAATATTTGAATCTGAAATAGAATCTGAATTGGTACTCATGCAACAAGAGAATTATAAAACTCAGGATGATTTGGTAAAAGCCAGATATGCAGCAGATATAGACAGCTTAAAATCAGAAATAACACTCCTTTCCACTGCTATATATACCAAACAATTAGAGAGAAATCAGCTGGTAAACGAAGCTGTAAAAGAGGCAGATGGAACTGGAGGTTCTCAAAGAAGAAACCTGGGGCCAATATACCGTACCAAAAAAGCTGCATCAGATAAAGTGCAGGGAGAACTTGATGCTCTCACTGCTACAAACACAACACTGATCAATCAAAAAACGAAGCAAATCAATCAATATGAAGCCTCTAAAGCTACTGATTTTGCAGCCTTAGAAAGAGTAAGCCTTAGTGGGTTTGCAGCCAGAATAGAAGCCTTAGAACGAGTTTCTAATAAATCACAAGCCATATACATTGCCAGTATTTTTATAATGCTTCTTTTCATAGCTGTAGAGACAGCTCCTGTGATTACCAAACTCATATTAGAAAGAAGCCCTTATGATTATACTCTAGCCAAACATGAGGCATTGTTTGCTATGAGCCACCAAAAATTTGCATCTCAAAAATTGCATCCAATTGCCAATGAAGCAAAATTTGATATGGAAACAAGTGATTACAAAACAAAGCTCTCAATCAAGGCCGAAAAAGAATTGGCAGATATTGCTGTAAAAGAAAGAATAGAAGAGTTGAAGGGGCGGAGCAGACTTTCTAGAGGGTTTTTAAGTCAATCAACACTTTTAGGGACTTAGTTTAGAACGCCAAGACATTAGATACCTTAGGCGTAAATACTCAATATTGTAATCATCACCAAAGAAAGACTGAAGCCCTTTAAGCTAAATAGCTAAAGGCAACGCCCTTGGTTGAGTAGCGATTGTTGTTATTTGGTGGCATTTTTTATTAAACATGATGACAAATCTTTCTGGTTACACAAGAGTATTGAGCACTTTCACTTTGGGTCAAAAGATTGTCAAGAAGGTGGAAACCTTTGACCCATGGCTCATGCTGCTTAATTTTGTATAATTGGGGATTCATATATAGAGGCTGTACTAAATTTCTCTATTTTTCAGTTCTCATTATTACATATGGAATTTTATAAAATCAATAGGAAATTAATAATTTCTTTTAGCATAATTCTACTTTATGCTTCAATATCTATCGGCCAATCGAAAATGTACAATTTATCATGGAATACTGATGGGTATATACTAGGCGCCACTATGGCCTTTACTGCATTAGAGATTTCAAGTGAAGATAAGTTTCTCACATTAGACGAGATTCAAAATCTTAACAGAAGTAGTATTAATGCCTTTGATCAGGGAGCAGTCTTTAATAATAGTGTTTCAGCACAAAGAGTAAGTGACCATTTTCGAAACTTAATAAATATTGCACCTTTTACTTTATTGATATTTGAAAAAGGTAGAAAAGAAGCAGGAGTGATCGGACTAATGTTAGCAGAAACTCTCGCTCTCACAACAGGTACTACTTTGGTTGTAAAAAAAATGGTAAGACGAATAAGGCCACTTGCATACAATAATAAATTTAGCCTAGAAGAAAAAATGAAAGCAGGAACAACCAGATCATTTTTCAGTGGGCATACGGCACATGTGAGTTCCCTTTCCTTTTTTACAGCTAAGATTATCCACGATTTATATCCTAATTCTAAGTGGAGAAAAGTAGTCTGGGCTAGTGCCATTGTCATTCCTGCTTTTGCAGGATACATGAGATATAAGGCAGGAAAACATTTCCCCAGTGATATTTTGGTAGGATATGGAGTAGGTGCAGTTTTTGGTATTCTGATTCCTCAATTTCATAAAATTAGCAATGACAAACTGGCTATTGGTGCTATTCCGATAAGTAATGGAGCCATGTTAAATCTCTCCTTGAAGTTTTAATAAATATTTACTCTCTTACTAAACTTGCAATTCCTATCCCTTGTTCTCCTCCTCCTGCATACAGCAGATAAAGTTTTCCATCGTCATCTTGAAAAATATCAGGATCTCTCAGTTGATTGACTTTACTCCCTACTTCACCTCTAATTGACGGTACAGGCAGCTGGTTTCCACCTTCCCATCCAAGCTTTGGTTCTAAGAGTTCATATGTTTCTCCTACTGTCCAAGTATTCCAATCTTTATTACTCATATCTATAGTAGTATATACTACTCTTTCAGGGGCATCACCCACTCTTGTAAAAAACACATACAAGAGATTTCCCAATTGGTGAATACCTGCATGACGTGTATTTGGTCCTAAAAACCACTTCTTTCTTATTTCCCAGTTTTTCAACCCATCTTTGGACCTGTACATCAGTCCTGGCATAGCAAAACCGTAATGATAACCAGCTCGCTTAAATACTCTCATATACGGAGCTCCGATCAATTCTGGCTGTGCAATAAAGTCAATTCCATTCTCAGAAGTAGCTACTTTCGTCATCTGTAGACTTCCTTCTACTAAGCCATGAAAATAGAGTCTTATTTGGTGATTTTCTTTATCTATGATCACCTCTGGGCTGGCCACATGTGATGCAGTGGGCCCTTGAGTTGGGAGGTTTTGTTCTGTCCGTATTTTATATGCTTTTTGAGCATCTTTGCCTACTTTTGACAAAGCCATTATTTCTGAAAGAGAAAGGTGTTTTTTTAGTTCTGAGTATCCCGAAGGCCCTGTAGAAGCCACCTGTGCAAACCCTGATTGACTTAAAGGCATTACTGGATATGGGTACATTTGCCAAGGTCCCGCTA
>JAZGFD010000296.1:0-9049 GCA_036479115.1 Saprospiraceae bacterium
TTTTCTTTTGTAAAATGGATAGATAAAAGCGGCCTTTTCTTAAAAACCAATAAGGATTATCACGATTCAGTGTCGCACAATTTGGAGGGTATTCGCACTAGTTTTATTCCTGACAGAAGTATTGCGCTTCTTGAAATTATAAATGGAAACCTGGATTATATGAGTGGCTTAGAGTCTTCATATGTCAACACTGCTTTGGACAAAAATGGAGATATCAAAGAAGCACTTGTTGATAAAATAAAAATATTAAAAAATCCATATCTCAACTTTGAATATTTAGGTATTAATCAACAATTGGCAATAGAAAATAACAGCATACTACAATATAAAAATGTACGCCAAGCATTAAATATGTCCATTGATAGATCCTTAATGCTCAATAGCTTACGAAATGGAGTAGGGGAAGCTGCTGATTCTGGAGTGATTCCAAAAGGTCTTCCATCTTATGATCCCATTGCAGTAGTGGGATATAGATATGATATTACAAAGGCAAAATCACTTTTAGAAAGTGTAAACGGAATTGACCTTTCAGAACCTCTTATAATCAGTACCAGCAAAGACTATTTAGATTTAACCACATTTATTGCCCGGCAATGGGAAGAGTTGGGTCTTAATATTGAAATGGATGTTATGGAATCAGCAATGTTGAGGGATAAGATGCGTAAATCTGCAATTTCTGTATTCAGAGCTTCATGGATTCTAGATTACCCTGACGGAGAAAATTACCTGTCTCTTTTTTATAGCAAAAACCCAGCTCCTCCTAACTATACTCGATATTCAAATCCAGATTTCGATGTTCTATACGAAGAGGCAATCTTATCTATGTCGCAACCTGAAAAGATGGTTTTATATCACCAAATGAATCAAATAATTGTAGAAGATGCACCGGTTATATTCTTATTCTATGACCAAACAGCTAATTTTTATAGAAAGGAAATAAGAGGTATGCCCACCAATGCTATAAACTTTTTAAACCCAAAAGCCATTAATCTGTAATATGAATATGCCAAAAGTCATATATAAAGATTTAAAAATAATATCATACAAGAAGGCATGGGACTATCAAAAAGAAATACAACAAACTATTATAAAAAACAAAAGAGAATCAAGTCAAGAGCCAGTTAATAGATTGCTTTTTTGCGAACACAAACCTGTATATACAATTGGGAAAAGTGGAAAAATGGACCACCTTGTTTTTAATGAAAAACAATTGTTAGAAGCTGGGATTGAATTTTATAAAACCAATAGAGGCGGTGATATAACTTATCATGGCCCAGGGCAGATCACTGGATATCCTATTTTTGATCTCGATCAATTTTACCATGATGTGCACCGATATGTACGGGATTTAGAGCAAGTGGTCATCAATGTGCTTACTCATTTTGGTCTAAAGGGAGAAAGATTAGAGGGGTTCACTGGAGTATGGTTGTTGGGCACATCATTTCTTCCAATTCATAGAAAAATATGTGCAATAGGTGTACATATGAGCAGATGGGTGACTTTGCATGGCTTGGCTCTAAATGTAAACACTGATTTGAATCATTTTCAGGGTATCATTCCGTGTGGGATAAAAGAAGATAATAAAATGGTAACTTCTCTTAATGCAGAATTAGAATCTGATATTCTTATTGACGATGTCAAAAAGTTAATGAAAAAAGAATTTCAAACAGTATTTGGAATTGAATATCTGTAACTACTAATGTGGGTGCTTTTGAGGCTTGTTTGCCAATCAAGGTAATTCGTCGTTTTCGCAAAGAAATCAGGGAGTTCTTTTACAGGATATCACAGAATCTTTGGAGTTTATGTGCCATTTTGAATTACATCAAACTATTTGAAGTGGGAATAAAAAATCAAATAACCATTTCAATAAATGTAACTCTTCTGGTGCGTGTTTTTGAGGCTTGTTTGCCTATCAAGCAGGTAATTCATTATTTTTTTTTGCGAGATAAAGATCATTATATTAAGGCATAGGAGATTCTAGAACGAAATAAAATAACTGAAATATGATAAAGGGATTTTTTTTATCCAAAATTGTCTCCACATGAATATGTAAACAATAAATTCATATCCGAGGGCAAACGAGTAGAAGATCGTGAGTAAATAAAGCCCGCAGTGCGCCACTCACTCGATAGTGCGCTATCTGCTCATCCGAAATGAATAACATTGAGATCAATTACTCAAACTCCTTCATAGATTACTTTGTCCAATTTAAGAATTATTAAAACTTATCTTTGCTAAAGGTATGTCCGATCACTTAAAATCATATTTGGAAAGAGCGTTTAATATTCAAAATAATTTTGAACGATTTAATCCTAAGAACGACATTTTTAATCGGGCAATGTGGGATAAAAATGTCAACCCTAAAGACTTTTTTAAAAGCTATGATATTGCCAATTATAAGCCAAAGAGATCAAAAGGGTTTGATCATTGGGATTTTGCACTAAGAAATGCAAGCTGGCACATGACTGATGTGGTAGGAGAGATGAAATATGAAAAAGAGGGCAGGGTAGAAGGCTTTACTGATTACTATTCTATCAATAGGAAAGGGCCAGATAAAAAAGTGAAATTGACATCTTTTGAAGATACAACTAAGAGGGTTAAAAAAGCCGCTTTAGCTCTTGGAGCCGGCAATATAGGAATATGTGAGTTAGATAAGAAATGGATTTATACCCATCAATACAGCAGAAAAACAGGAGAAAGTAGGCATATGGATTTACCAAAATCATTAAAATATGCCATTATTCTAGTAGTTCCTATGGACTACCAATTGGGACGAACTTTTCCAGCAGCAGTGAGTGGTACTGCCACAGGAGAGGGCTACGCCCAATGTATTAACGTAGCCAATTCACTAGCACAATTCATCACAAATTTAGGCTATGAAGCTGTGGCTTCATTAAATGATACGGGTATGAATATACCTATGGCCATTGAGGCTGGCTTGGGGGAATATGGCCGCTTAGGGTTGCTTATTACTCCTGATTATGGGCCTAATGTAAGAATTGCAAAAGTATTCACAGATTTGCCGTTATTGATAGACCAACCATTACTTTTTGGAGTAAAAGAATTTTGTGGCATTTGTAAAAAATGTGCCGATGGGTGCCCTGTGAAAGCTATTCCTTCAGATGAACCACAAAGTATTCCTCCTAACTTTTCGAGCCTAAAAGGAATAACCAAATGGACAGTTAATGCAGAGAAGTGTTTTAAATTTTGGGTCGGTATGAACACTGACTGCGCTATTTGCATAAGAGTATGTCCCTATAACAAGGATTATTCGAAATGGTGGAATCGGCTGGGGATAAAGATAGCATCAGGACCATTTCGAAAATTTATGTTATGGTTACATAGTGTTTTGAAATATGGAGAACGCGTAAAACCTGATCAATGGTGGTCAAGTTAATTAAGAATTATCATTGATCAAATATCATTGATCAAATATCATTGTAATGTAAGAAATTCCTATTTTGCATCCATGTTAAAACCTGCTATAACTATGTTCATTTGTATGGTTATTTTTGCTTGTCATGAGACTAAAAAGACACCATCTGATGTTTCGGAATCTGAAGTGCTCGAATATGTAAAAATTGATCTTGACACTATTCATGCCACATTTGACCCATTGGTACAGGAGACTTCTGGGTTAATGAAAATAAATGATACTTATTGGACTCATAATGATAGTGGTGGTGACCCTTATCTTTTTGAATTTGATATCAATACTGGGGATGTAATTAGATCAGTACTTATTTTAGGCGTCAAAAACGTGGATTGGGAAGAAATCACAATTGATAGCACCCATTTTTACATTGGCAATTTTGGAAATAACTTTGGTAACAGGGACAACTTGGCCATATACAAAGGAAGAATAGATGACCTATTGACAAAAAATCGTGTTAATGTAGAGCAAATACTTTTTTCTTACCCAGATCAAAACAAGTTTTATCATGGTTATAACCATAACCACGACGCAGAGGCCATGGTACTTTATAATGAACAGATTTATATTTTTAGTAAAAATTGGGAAGATAGAAGATGTAAATTGTATGTTCTTCCAAAAGTGGCTGGAACTTATTCAGCAAAACAAATTTCTGAATTTGATACAAAAGGGACAATAACAGGGGCTGCTTTGTCTTTAAATAATGATGAATTGATGCTTTTGGGATATGTCCCTATTCCCAACCAGGGATTTGACCCGTTTATATGGAAAATAAGAAATTGGGAAGGGAGTGATTTTTTCTCTGGTACTAAAAAACGGTATGATTTTACCATTAGAAGGCAGATGGAAGGGGTGGTGTATATGGATGATCGTACACTTGCAATAAGCTCTGAAGATGAAAATGGAACAAACCCGTCACTTTTTAAAATGAACTTGTAAAGAGAGATGACTAAAAATGTCTTTGAATCCTTGTATCTACTCAGGTAGGTGCTTTTGAGACCTGTCTGCCAAACAGGTAGGGAAAAAAACCGTTATTTTTTTTGCCAGATAAAGCTCATTTTTTGAGGCATAGCAAAGCTATGGCGAAAAAAAGAGCTGAAATATGGTAGACAAAGATCTTTGTGTACCCCAAATTGACTCCACCTGAGAAATTACGCACCCTTTAGGATGAGCAAATGAAAGATAGCCGTAATATTAGTCTATTAAAAAATCGTAATAAGAATTATAGGATCAAAGACTTCATACTTTTTATACTATTATCTTTGTGCCCACTCCGAAAGCATATAAAATCTAAAATGCTTACTTCGACAAGCTCTGCATAAATCTTTTAGTAATCTTCCGCTATTCTCACTTTAGGCATTTGGGAGCACCTAAAATGTAAAGGGTATTAGGAAAACACCCCTTAATCAGGTTCTAATTAGGTGATACATTCCCTTTACTGCCTACTTTCCCATCTAAACTGAGAATTTCTGAGCAATCTTATCACCTTTTGTTAATATGTCGTTATCTGTTGTTAATTTGTTGGTATTCAGGTATTAACAAATAACAAAAAATGATAATATCATCTAAATTAATTCATTTTGTGAAAATTATCTATTTTCAGAGTGGGCTGACCTTTTTATAATAATTAAGAATACTTTCCACCCATATTTCAGGGCTTCCTATTTGGCAGAAATGCCCTACACCTTTCATGATTGTTAATTCTGCATTGGTACAAATATTCAATTTAAGATACTCGGCCATTTCAACTCTGGCTACTTTATCATCGCTTCCCCAGCAGAGATGTATGGGAAGATCACACTTGTTTAATGCTGGTAACCATCTTGTTTTCTCAAACCTTTTGCGATCATTAAGATATTTAATGGTAAGATAAGTTTTCTTATGACCATCTTGAAAAAGATTAAATTCCCATAAAAGCGCTATCTCTTCATCTTTCAAATTATCATTCCCATGAGCGCTTATTATTTGTTTTTTAAATATAGAGAAGGATATTATGTTTTTGAAATAAGAGCCCCATTTGGACAGTAATATTTTTTGAGTGATTCTTAAATCTGCTAAATCCAAAACCATGCTACCATTTGTAAGTGTGACACTCTTGAGGCCATCACTTAACCATATGGGCATGAGATTATTACAATGCCGTGCTATTACTTCGGTAGCTACACTATCGCCCATGTCATGTGAAAGCATATGGCCTCCCTTTACCCCGAAATGATGCCATACTGTTAAAAGTACATCGGTTTGTTCGAATAGTGAATAGGTGAAATCATCAGTAGGTTTATTACTTAATCCATAACCAATAAAATCAAAGAGAACAATTCTATCAAAGACTGACATCAACTCATTTATCACCAAATGATATGAAAATGAAGACTCTGGAAAACCATGAATAAGTAAGAGTGTTTTGTCAGAACTTGCCGTGGAAGTTCCTAATTCTTTTACAAATATTTGATGAGCGAAAGGCCCATAACTGATGTAGTGGCCAGATTCTTTCCAGATTGATATTTTTTGGTTCATTTCTTTATTTGAATGGGATTTTACTTTTCATATTGTTAAGGTCTGTTTCCTTTTACTATTTTACCATGTTTCATCACAAAATCCACATTGCTTAGTTTAGATACCCATCTTAATACATCTCCTTTTACAGTAATGATATCGGCATATTTACCTTCACTAATGGTACCATATTTGTCATCTACCCCCATCATTTTTGCGGGCCAGTAAGTTGCGGCTTTGATAGCATACATGGCGTCAATATCAAATTCATTTACCCATACATCTATTTCATTCCAAGTAGATTGGCAATGAAATTTCATAGGAATACCGCTATCTGTACCTATAAGGAGTACTACTCCGGCTTCAATAAGTTGCTTTACTTTTCTTTCTAAAGTAGGTCTTCTGCTCGGTGTCAATTGAAAATAAGGAAGTCTGCCAGGATGTAATATTGATTGTTCGATGTCATCAATGATTCGCTGAGGTAATCCTAGCTTCCAACAGTCATTATCTAACTTTTCAGGGTTGTCTCTTACATATTCGTAATTATAAAGTCCTTCTACTGTGGGTGTCCAATAAAGAGGCCCTAGATTCATTTGAGCTGTTCTTTCTTTTATCATTTCCATGACATCACTAGGGTATTCAGGAGCCGATGAAAGTCCAGTATGTTCAAAATTATCCATTTTGACTTTTAGGCCTCTTCTTATTTCTTCTGGTCTATGAGAATGACCTATTACAGGCAGGTTATATTTATGTGCTTCTTGTACTACCGCATGGATTTCATCCATGGTCATTAGATCTTGATCAACCACTTTAATACAATCTACACCTGCACGAGCTAACTTTCTCACTTTGTTTCTTGCATCAGTGGCACCAGTGATGCCCCATCTGAAAGCCTCTGTGCCAGGATAGGGCCTATGTTGGATAAATGGTCCAGACATATACATCGTAGGCCCTGGTATTTCTCCTTTGTTTATTCTATCTCTTACGTTTATACTTGCTTCTAAAGGTGCGCCTAAATCTCTTGCACTTGTAATCCCAGCTAGAAGAAGCTGATGAGCAGAAGAAGGCATAATAATATGTTCTAAATCGGCCAAATAGGCAGTATCCCAATGGGCATAATCAGCATGCCCATTAATCATGAGGTGAACGTGCATATCCCATAAGCCTGGCAGAACACTTCTTCCTTCTGTTGATATAATCTCAGCATTGGAAGGAATATCTGTATTGCCTTGATGGCCCACGCTTATGATTTTGTCACCGTCAATAATAACCACACTATTTTGAATTGGAACGCCACCAAACCCATCAATAAGAGTGCCTCCAACTAATGCTTTAAGTTGTGCATTTACTATTATTGGCAACATGATGATGAGCCCAATTTTGATAATCTTATTCATTGAATATAATTTTTATGTAATTTATCTCAAGATAGCGCTTTTGTAACTACTCAAGTGGGCCCTTTTGAGGCCTGTCTGCTATTCAGACGGTTAAAAGGTTGCTATTTTTCAGTCATATTAAGTTCATCTGAGATGGAAGTGCAGTGCTAGTGCTAACTTATCTTATGTGTTATTAAATCTCTATTATGTTACTATACTTTTGATTTGTATCAAAAAATGAAAGAAAAACAACTTTTTCAATCAAATTTGGCTCCACCTGATGAATAAACGCTTACTTCACAAAAAATAAAACAATATCAAAATAATGAAAACATGTCATTCTGAATATGGAGTCATAAAAAAAGTATTTCTTAAAAGGGCAAAAGATGCATTTATTTCTCAAAATATCATCAATGGACAGTGGAAAAAACACAGTTATTTGTCATGTCCTAACTATGATGCAGCTATTCAAGAATATATAGAGTTTGAAAAAATTCTGAGTAAAAATAATTGTCAAATCGAGCATTTCGGAAAGAATGATTCTGTTACAATGGATTCACTCTACTGTAGAGATGCTACTATTGTGACTGATTTTGGTATAATATTGTGCAAGATGGGCAAGTCAGAGAGAATACTAGAACCAATAGCATGTGAGGCTGATTATGTGTCCCATGGGATTAAAATATTCGGAACTATACAAGCTCCTGGTAAAGTAGAAGGAGGTGATGTTGCATGGTTAGATGAAAAAACTTTGGCAGTGGCACATGGATATCGCACTAATGATGAAGGTTTTAAACAATTGTGCAATATGCTAAATCCTCAAGGAGTAGAGGTATTGCAAGTTGATTTGCCCCATTATAAAGGATCGAGTGACGTATTTCATTTGATGTCTATATTTAGTCCGGTGGATAGCGACAAGGCTGTGGTGTATTCCCCATTGATGCCAGTCCGTTTTAGAGATGAGCTATTAAAAAGGGGATATCGATTAATAGAAGTTCCAGAAGAAGAGTTTGACTCAATGGGATGTAATGTTTTAGCTATGGCTCCTAGCCAATGTCTAATGGTAAAAGGAAATATGATAACAAAAAAAAGATTAATAGAAGCTGGTTGTGAAGTCACTGAATATGAAGGGCAAGAAATAAGTGTAAAAGGCGGTGGTGGACCTACATGTCTTACTCGCCCTATGTTGAGAGAAATGTAAATGCACATTGGTAATTTGGGATAGTCTCTTTTCAGATTTTTCAATAATCTTTTCAGTGCTTTTTGCTTGCAATCCTGTTTTAGACAACCGTTTTCATTCTTTATCCATTCTGTGGCTATGGACAAACTAAAACCATTTAGACACACTATTTTGGCTTCTAATACATTTTGCACCCAAATTGTTTTGCTCCCTTTACTTGTTTTTGAAGAACAGTGTTTTCATCACATCATTTACAGTATCTAAATGAGGCAACTTCAAACCAAAAATGAACTTATAATTCGGCCTGAATTGCGCCTCTTCTCGATCTTCATTAGTTTGGTTGCGTGAACCTTGTTTAAATAAAAACATAAAAATAGCTGCCATCATTATTTCTGACATCTCATAGGTGGCACGTCCTTCACGATAGTCAGCAATGCCATTAAAGGTCTGATTCAAATCAGGTATAAAGTGATCAATAGTTTGGGATATTCTGTGTAAAAGCAAATTACGTGGAGTTTTTTGTGCGTTTTTTAAATCATTCTTAAAACTTTTCGCTCTTTTGGC
>JAZGFD010000297.1:0-10453 GCA_036479115.1 Saprospiraceae bacterium
CCCTGATAAATACGATTTTGCTACCTTTCGTTTTAAACTAACCGAGTAACGGTGGTAATTTTTTACTCTCTTTTTTTGCCCTGTCATTTTTACTCGTTTTGTGTAAAGCTATTTCAGGACAATACAGTAAAAAGATGAGTCCATTCCAAAATATAAAAAATCTAAAATGTTTCATTTAGTGACCTTATCCTCTTTTTCAATCTGTTGTTACTCAGGCATCAACAAAAACTAATCTAATCTATTTTATTAGTTGGTGGATCTCGATTATGTCGCCTTTTCTTGAAAGCCTTTAAGATAAATAGCCCTGGGGCTGCGTCCTTGGTTGAGTAGTGATTGTTGTGATTTGGTAGCATTTTTAACCAAAAATGATAATAAATTTTTCTGGTTACACAAGATATTGAGTACTTACTAATTTTAACACACGTTATTAAGCAACTTCTATACTTTGACAATAGATTTTCTCATTTTCGTGCTTGATAAAATAAATATATGAGTTCCTTTCACCGTCTTAGAGTTTTAAAAATCCAAAAAGAGACCACTGATTCTGTTTCTGTTTTTTTTGAAATACCTTCAGATGCTTCTGAATATTTTCAATACAAGGCGGGTCAATACCTTACTTTAATGTTTAATATTAATGGAAAAGAGGAAAGAAGAGCATACTCCATTTGCACTAGCCCATTAGAACAAGAGCTAGCTGTCAATATAAAAAAAGTTAAAAAGGGTATTGTCTCTAACCATGTTCATGATAATGTAAAAGCTGGAGATATTGTAGAAGTAATGGTGCCAGAAGGAAATTTTACTATAGATCTAAATGAAAGCGCCGCTAAAGATTATTTTTTTTTCGCGGCAGGATCAGGAATTACTCCCGTGATTTCATTGATGAAAACAATCCTAGAAGAAGAACCAAAAAGCAATGTTTTTTTACTCTATGGAAATAGTAACGAAAACTGTATCATTTTTAAAGAAAGTCTCACAAAACTTGAAAACAAGTATCAAGGCCAGCTAAATATTGTCCATACACTAAGTAAGCCAATAAGAGAAAAAAAAGCAGGGTTAAGTAGAATGTTTTCCAAAGGCAAAATAATGTGGCAAGGCGATATAGGTAGAATTGATAAAAAGAAGATAGATGCATTGATGATAAATGAAAATCCAGCTCATAAGGAGAAGCACTACTTTGCTTGTGGCCCAGGTAATATGATCGACATTGTAATCCATGATCTTGAGAGTCGAAGTATTGACTCAGAATTTTTACACAGAGAATATTTTGCCACCACAGTAACCTCAAGCTCTTCTAAAGGGATCGAAGCTGATATTAAAGTGCACCTGAATGGCAAAGAGATTAATATTAAATTGAAACCTGAAAAAACCATCCTCGATGCTCTGATAGATGAAAAACATGACCCGCCCTACTCATGTACAAGTGGTGCTTGTAGCACATGTGTAGCTAAAATTCTACAAGGTGAGGTGACCATGGATGCCTGCTATGCACTTGATGATGACGAGGTGGCTGATGGCTATATTTTGACCTGTCAGTCAAGAGCTAAAACTGAATATGTAGAGCTAAAATTTGAATAATTGTGGAGGCCAATGATTAATGAAAACCGCTAATAACTAATAATTGTCAATTGTCAACAGAAAAAAAACCAGAGTTTGAAACAAAACAAGCCAATAGAAAACTAAGGTCTTATTATATATTAATCCAACGCATTTGCAATATACCTTTTCAACTCGCTACAGTAATAATATGATATAGCATATTATAAAACAATTCTAAAGGAGTACTTATTTCTAAAGGTGCTAAATCACTCTTCATATTTTGCAGACTGAGTGTCAAATCACTTTTTTTACCAAATTTAACCTGTCATTTACTTCGAGTTTGGCATAGAGGTTTTTGAGATGGGTTTTTACAGTATTGATGGATACATATTGCTTTGCCGCTTTCTGCCCATTAGTAAGGCCACAGGTGAGGTCAGAGAGTGTAATATATTCTCGTTCTGTCAGGGTTATATTATTCAGTTTCTCTATCCTTTCTTTATTGAGTTGAGATCTTGCTTGGATTGCGCATTATAAAAGGCAATTTCCAGAGTAACCATAATATTTCTTTCATCAAATGGCTTAATTAACAATATACCCATTGGGTTGGGTCAACTTAGCTGCTTCTACGTATCACGATCAGCAAAAGAAGTTACAAAAACAAAAGGGGTTTTATAACGTTCTTTTATGATTTGAGCGAATTCAATACCATTTTTACTGCCTTTTATATTAAAAAAAAAGATCCGGTGTCAAACTAGGGATTTCACAAAAAGCATAATAATGAAAAATGCAATCTCAAAAAGGTAATAAGAAGTAGATGCCAAGCCTAATAATTATTGAGAAGTTGCTCTAAATATCACAAGAAATGTTTAGAATATTAGCTATTCCACTACAGTAATTTTCATCATATTGGTTCTAAATTTCTTCTTTATCGGCATGGATGCAACATTGACAATTACATCATTCTCCTCCAGGTAGCCTCTTTCTTTCAAAATAAGAATGATGTCATCTATAGTCTCATCAGTTGAACTAAATTTATCATAGTATAATCCTCTTACACC
Organism: Saprospiraceae bacterium; assembly: GCA_036479115.1. Classification (GTDB taxonomy): domain Bacteria; phylum Bacteroidota; class Bacteroidia; order Chitinophagales; family Saprospiraceae; genus UBA7328. The sequence continues at coordinate 2,595 of JAZGFD010000297.1, forward strand.
CCAGAGTAAATTGAGAGTACCCAGAATATTTTTTTTATTAGAAAAGACAAAGATTTTAGTAGCGGGTCTGTATGAAGATACTTTGAATGCTGTATATCCGGATACTGTAAGACCTGCGATTGCTTTGGCCCGTATGTCTTCTGCTGTTTTGGCGGCATTAAAACAAATCACATCTGATAGAAAAGTTGTCGATTTGAAATTTGGTTTTGGTCTTTTTTCTTGAATTTGGTAAGCCTTTTCCGCTTCAAAAATAATTCTGTTCATAGCTCTCACTACTTTGGCTGGATGCAGCCCCACTGATGTTTCGCCGCTTAGCATCACTGCATCAGCACCATCTAATACTGCATTTGCCACATCGGTAGCTTCTGCTCGTGTAGGTGATGGATTGGTAATCATACTTTCCATCATTTGTGTAGCTACAATTACGGGTCTTGATCTTTGTATACATCTTCTGATTATCTGTTTTTGAATGACAGGCACCTTTTCTATTGGCACTTCCACGCCCAAGTCTCCTCTGGCTATCATGATGGCATTAGAGGCTTTGATTATACTCTTAATATTTTTTACAGCTTCGGGTTTTTCTATTTTTGAAATTACTTTAGCTCCATGACCTCTATCAGCAATAAGGCCTTGTAGCTCTTTTACTTCTGTTGCTGTACGTACAAAAGATAGTGCTATCCAGTTGACTTCAAAATTCAAAATAAAATCCAAGTCCCTTCTATCTTTTTCCGTAAGTGCTGGTAGAGACACATTAGTATCAGGGAGATTTACTCCTTTATTAGATGATAAGCCTCCTCCAAAAAGAGTTTTTAACTTAACCGATGAATCGCCATCTGTTTCCGTTACTTCAAACACCAATTTTCCATCATCTACTAAAACCTTTTCGCCTACTTTTACATCTTGAGCAAATAGGCCATAACTCATGTATACCCTTTCTTTGGTACCTTCTACTTTTTCAGTAGTAAATTCAATTATATCATCTTTTTTTAATTGAACTAAGCCTTCTTTAATAATGCCAATACGTAATTTTGGGCCTTGAAGATCAGCCAAAATTCCGATATTAATTTCGTATTTTTTATTGATTGCTTCAATCCTATGAATGACATTTTCATGATCTTTATGAGTACCATGAGAAAAATTTAATCTAAAAACATCCACTCCTGCGCTAACCAATTTAAGAAGATTGTCAGAGCTGCTTGAAGAAGGACCAATTGTTGCAACTATTTTAGTGTTTTGTTTGTCATTTATGCGCATACGGAACGGTTTATTAAGTGGATGAATATAGAGGTTGTTTAACAACAAATTGTTAATTTCTTTGCGAGGTAATTATCCTCAATACCTCAGTTTTTTCTCGGTCTATAGCTATGGCTATGAATCTCTAGAAGAGCTTTATCCTGATAATCAAGCACTTACAACAAATTTTAACATTCGTTTTTAAACAATCTCATAGAAAAATTACAGTTGTGAAACTTATTGGCAGAATATTACATTACAAAAATGATAATTGTGTAGAATGAATGGACAATGCCGTTAAAAGCACAAGAGACTTAGATTAAGGTTTCGTCCAAATATTTTACCTTTTGGTTATTATAATTAATAATAATCTTACTTTTGCGACCAATTATAAAAATAAGACTATGGCAGAAATTGCTGAAAAAATTAAAAAAATTATTGTTGACAAACTAGGTGTTGACGAATCAGAAGTGACTAATGAAGCTAGCTTTACTAATGATTTAGGTGCGGATTCATTAGATACTGTAGAATTGATCATGGAATTTGAAAAAGAATTTGAGATATCAATTCCTGATGAAGAGGCAGAAAAAATACAAACAGTAGGCGAAGTAATCAACTACCTTAATAAGGTTAAGTAGTAAAGAATTTACTGTATTTCTACCTAATTTATAAAATATCCGCAACTGTAATTTTATCATTTGCGGATATTTTATTGTCTCTTACCCTCATTTCCCCCAATTTCATTCGATTATAAGCCCTGACAATTTTACCTTTATGGTAGGAAAATTGATTTTATGAAAAGAGTTGTAATCACAGGTGTAGGTGCAATCACTCCAATAGGGAATACTATACAAGCCTATACGGAAGGATTGCAAAATGGAAAAAGCGGTGCAGCTTCTATTACCAAGTTTGACGCTTCTAGGTTTAAAACACAATTTGCCTGTGAAGTAAAAGGCTTTGATGTAGAAGAGCATATTCATAGAAGAGAAGTGCGCAGAATGGATCCTTTTTCTCACCTTGCTATGGTATCTGTAGCTGAAGCTGTAGAGATGAGTGGCTTGGATTTTGATAATTTTGATTTAGACAGAGGCGGTGTAATATGGGCCAGTGGTATAGGAGGATTTGATACCTTAGAAACCGAAATATCACGAGAAGCCCTCAATGAAGGCGACCCGAGATATAATCCTTTCTTAATCCCAAAGCTTATTATTGATATAGCTTCAGGGCTAATAAGCATGAAATATGGCCTACGCGGCGTAAATTATGGAGTCGTATCTGCATGTGCATCTTCTACTCATGCCATATCTCTGGCATTTGATAATATAAGATTAGGCAGAGCTGATATCATCATTAGTGGAGGTTCCGAAGCAGCCATTTGCAAAACAGGGATAGGTGGTTTTGGAGCCATGAAAGCCTTGTCAAGAAGAAACGACGATCCTGCTACTGCATCGAGACCATTTGATGCTGATAGAGAAGGGTTTGTACTGGGAGAAGGAGCAGGAGCTCTCATACTAGAATCATACGAACATGCCAAAGCACGAGGGGCTAATATCTTAGTGGAGGTTATGGGAGGAGGAGCTACTGCAGATGCTTATCATATGACAGCCCCACATCCAGAAGGTATAGGGGCAATGAATGTGATGAAAAATGCAGTAAACGAATCAGGCCTTAACCTTGATGATGTAGATTATGTCAATGTACATGGCACCTCTACACCCTTGGGTGATAAGGCAGAAGTAAAGGCAATACAAAAACTTTTTGGCGATCATGCTTATAAACTAAATATAAGTTCTACTAAGTCTATGACTGGTCATTTATTAGGAGCTGCAGGTGCAATAGAAGCAATAGCTTGTATCATAGCTATCAATAATAATTTCGTGCCACCTACAATCAATCATTTTACAGATGACCCAGACATTGACAATAAACTGAATTTTACCTTCAATCAAGCCCAACAACGAAAGATCAAATATGCATTGAGTAACACCTTTGGTTTTGGAGGTCACAATGCATCTATATTATTCAAGCGATTCGCATAGATAATGAAGTGTTGATAAGAAAAATATATAATTTATACTTCTCTAGTGACAAAAGGCTTGCAAGACAACTGAAACAAGTTTTGGGTTATGTGCCATCAAGATTGCACTTGTACAAATTGGCATTCTACCACAAATCAATGAATAACACCAAAAATAATCATCAACACAACGAAAGATTAGAATATTTGGGGGATTCTCTTCTCAGTTCTATCGTAGCAGAATATCTTTTTATAAAATATCCTCAAGCCAATGAAGGGTTTCTTACAAAAATGAGATCTAAAATTGTAAAGAGAAAAACGCTAAATAAGATCGCTAAATTCATGGGTATAGATGTAATTCTTTCAGAGTATTCTCAGGGTCGAATCAGTAATTCTATGCTGGGTAATGCCTTAGAAGCTGTAGTGGGAGCAATATATTTGGAAAGAGGCTATGTGCGAACAAAAAACTATGTCATTAAGGATATCCTCCTCAGATATCTGGATGTACATGAACTAGAGGAACATGATGACAATTTTAAAAGTCAATTACTCGAATGGGGTCAAAAAAACAATATAAGTGTTGACTTTAAACTTGTCACTAAGTATAAATATGAAAAAAGAGACCGGTTTAAAGTAGGAGTAGTAGTTGACGGCGATGAAATAGCCGTAGCTGATGACTTTAATAAAAAATCGGCAGAACAATCTGCAGCCCAAAGAGCGATGTCTAAAATGAACTTGGGCTGATAGCACATGAAGTATAGAATATGGATTCTTTAACTCAGATTACTCTAGGGGCAGCCGTAGGAGAAGCAGTATTAGGAAAGAAGATAGGCAATAGGGCATTGCTTTGGGGTGCTGTAGGTGGTACCATCCCCGATCTCGATGTGCTCAGTAATTTTTTTATGTCTGAGGTCGATTCTTTGGCATTCCATAGGGCTATATCGCACTCTATTTTCTTTGCAATTATCGGAAGTATCACCATTGGATGGGTTATTAAAAATTTTTATAAATCAGATTATTATCGATATCTAGCATTTTTAGGATGGGCTGCATTTACAGGAGGTATATTATTATTGATTAATATAGTTTTAGGAAAGCAATCACTCCATTTGGTGTCATTTGGCTTGAGTGTTGCTCTATTTATATATCTTATATTTCGATTGGCCAGAAGTTATATATTTAATTCGCCTTCCCTTCCCTCAGCTACTACAAGGGAGTGGCAATCCCTGTTTTTCTGGACTATTTTTACACATCCATTGTTAGATTGTTTTACCACATATGGTACGCAATTGTTTCAACCTTTTTCTGACTATAGAGTTTCCTTCAATACTATAAGTGTAGCCGATCCAATCTATACAGTGCCCTTTTTACTCTGCGTTATCATCTGCTCGTTTTACACAAGAAATAGCCCTAGGAGAAAATGGATAAATTATACTGGCCTGATTATCAGCTCATTATATCTCATATTTACTGTTTTTAATAAACTTAGAATAGACAATACATTTAAAAATTCACTAGAAAATCAAGGCATTGCTTTTGACCGCTATATGACTACGCCTACTATTCTCAATAATATTCTTTGGCAAGGCATTGCCCAAAAGGGTGATACTTATTACATGGGCTCTTATTCGCTTTTTGATACAAAAGAAATCACTTTCGCCAAAATAGATCAAAACGAAAATGTCCTGACCAATGGAGAAGATGATAGGACTGTGAAAATATTAAAATGGTTTACAAATGGTTATTATAATGTCATTACCAGAAAGGATGGAAAATTGCAAATTAACGACCTGAGGTATGGATCATTAAATGGTGATTACATCAATGAGGATTCTTACGTTTTCCGTTTTCCTTTAGAAACCCTCGATGATGGTAGTTATAAGGTGTCAGAATCTGATGGAGGCCCTCCTAAGGGTAGCGAAAAAGAAATGATAACTACTTTGATACAGAGAATTAAAGGCAATTAATCTACTTAATCTATAATTGCATTTAACGCCTTCTCTAGGTGTTTAAGATTGGCTGAAGACATAGAATGAAGAGGTAACCTTACCTCATTACTACAAAACCCCAATATCATCATTGCAGATTTAATTCCCACTGGGTTGCCTTCTATATAAAGCCATTTGTGGAGATCATAAATGTGATTATTTACCCTTCTTGCTTCTACATAGTCTTCTATCAATGCTGCTTTTATAAGGTCTGAAAATTCTTTGGGTAGCGCATTAGCAATTACAGATATTACACCAGCTCCTCCTATTGACACCATCGGGATAACTACTTCATCATCACCCGAGGTCACAAAAAAGTCGTTGGGTTTGTTTTTTACAATCCTAGTTGACTGAATGAGGTCACCTGTAGCTTCTTTGATGCCAATAAACTTCTCACTTGCATTTGCCAGCCTTACCGTTGTGTTCCACGTAATATTAGATTGTGTCCTTCCTGGCACATTGTATATTATAATAGGGACAGGGGAAACTTTTTCCATTGCCATGTAATGCATGAAAATGCCCTCTTGGGTTGGCTTGACATAACCTGGGCTGGATGATAAAATGGCATCTATCCCAGTAAAATCATATTCACTGATACGATTGGATAATTCTCTCGTATTATTGCCTGTAAAGTTACCTGCTACTATTGGCACTCTGTTATTATTTATACCTATAGTAAAATCCAATATTTCCTTTGCTTCTTGATTATTCAAAGTAGCTGTTTCTCCTGTGGAGCCTAACATTACTAGATAATCCACCCCCCCTTTTATGACATAATTAATTATTTTTTCTAAGGCATTAAAATCAATATTGCCATTTTCAAAAGGAGTTATAAGGGCTACACCAGTACCGATAAATCTTTCGTCTCTCACTATTTTCTATTTAGGAGAACAAATATACTAGAGTGATAATTAAATTGTAGTTCTTCTAATCTTATTACACTTTCTTCTCTGATGGATTTCATTCCATTGTTCAATTTTATATGTATTCCTTGGTTTTGAGGGATGGCTTGTAGCTTTCAGAAATCGCACATATATGAGTACGGCATTGTGCTACAATTGCTTTGGCTTATTCATTCAATATTCGCAACTTCTCAGGCACATCAATTTTGAGCCCACTCTGAAAACAGATAATTGAAAAAAGAGGATAAGGTACTAAATGAAACATTTTAGATTTTTATGTTTTCGGAGCGGGCTCAATTTTGGTTAAAATTTTTTTTTGGGCAATTCCCAATACAAATCAAAGATATGGCAAGTATTTCTTTTTCAGAAAACCGCATTTGCTATTGGTTGTAAAAAAAGGCCATTTGCTCTTCACACAAATCACTTTGATTTAAACCTACCCATGCCATTATATTTTTTCAACCGTGTATCAATACGTTTCTTGGGTGTTAGCTCTGAAAGCTCAGCAATGTCTTTTTTTATTTGCTTTTTGAGAATTTTCGCCATTTTTTCAGGATCTGAATGTGCTCCTCCAGACGGCTCTTGTATTATTCCATCTATTATTCCAAATCCGAGCATGTCTTCAGAGGTAAGTTTTAACTGTTCTGCGGCTTCCTCTTTATGATCCCAATTTCTCCAAAGAATCGATGAACATGATTCTGGAGAAATAACAGAATACCATGTAAATTCAAGCATATATACTTTATCCCCTAGTCCTATGCCAATTGCTCCTCCAGATGCTCCCTCGCCAATAACGTAACAGATGATGGGTACTTTAAGCTCAGCCATTCCAATAAGATTTTGCGCTATAGCTTCGGCCTGACCTCGCTCTTCAGCCTCAATACCTGGATAAGCTCCAGGAGTATCAATAAGACATATCACTGGAAAGTTAAATTTTTCTGCTAACTTCATGAGTCTCAATGCCTTACGATATCCTTCAGGATTGGCCATTCCAAAATTGCGGTATTGTCGCAACTTCGTATTTACACCTTTCTGATGGCCTAAAATGATTACTGATTGATTGTCTATCTTCCCTAATCCTCCTACAATGGCTTTGTCATCACCAAAGTAGCGATCACCATGTAACTCTGTAAACGATTTACAAATTTGATTGATATAATAAAGAGTATATGGACGCTCTGGATGACGTGACAACTGTACTTTTTGCCACCTATTGAGGCCAGAATAAATTTCTTTTCGCTTTGTCCTTATTTTGGATTCTATCTCTAATATTTTATCCTGAACATCTATCTCGCCTTCGTTAGCGACATCCGTAATTTTCTCTAGTTGCGAATAGAGTTTTTCGATAGGTTCTTCAAATTCTAAAAATACCATAGCCTCAGTCAAAGGTGATAGACGAAGGTAAGAATACATAGAAGCTATCCCAATAATAAACACATAAGTATGAAATATTTTATATTCGAATTTGATTATTATTGCCTTTTCAACCAGAACAGTGGTAAACTTTTCTATTAAAATATTAAGTAAATATTCAATATTGAAAGCATCCTAGAAAGACTGAAGACCTTTAAGATGAATAGCCAAGAACAACCCCTTGGCTGTGTAGAGATTGTTGTGATTTGGCGGCATTTTTTACCAAAAATGGGGACAAATATTCCCGGTTACACAAGACTATTGAGTACTTACCCTAAGGTCTGTTTGTGATACTTTGAGAAAAAG
>JAZGFD010000298.1:0-4548 GCA_036479115.1 Saprospiraceae bacterium
CCGGTAGGACCTACGGCAACAATTCTGTTATTTTTTACCAAAACGTCTCCATTTTCAATAACCTCATTGCCATTCATGGTGATAATTCTTGCTCCTGAAAGAAGGGCCAAACCCTTGGGAATATCCCTCTTCACTTTTACATTGATACGCTGTTCGGCTGCTTTGTATCCTTCATCTTTTTTCTTTTCATCTTTGTCGTCTTTCTTTTCTTTTTCGTCATCATCATTGCCGCCTTTTTTCTTCTCTTCCTCTTCTTTCTTCTTTTTCTTTTTCAATTCATCATTTACTTTTTCAGCTTCATGAAAATTGTAAGTAAAATAGGCATTGGCTAAAGTCCAGTGTACATTTTCTCCATTTCTTGACCAATGTGGAAATTCGCCTCCCATTTGAGTCAATTTACTTGATGGGAATGATGAAGATTTTGGATTGGCTACATTTATTGATGGCACTTCGCCTCCTGTCATCGGTAATACTACTTCATATATTTCATTGTTTATTTTTGCGAAAGCTTTATTGCCATCCGGAGAAGCAGTAATAATAGATGCTGTTGATGGCTTTTTCTTAGGTTCCATTTCAGATGCTATCAGCAAACAATGTTGTTCGGTAAACAATGCTGGAAAAGTTGTAATACCTGATATTTTTACGTGTTGTTTTTCATCAGTAGCATCCCATTTCATGCTGATTAGACCTTTGCTGCCATGGCTGAAATAAATCCTCTTTTTACCTTTTACAAAATGAGGGTTAGATTTTCCATGTCTATGATCGATCTCCGTTATATTACCACCCGAAGAGGGTATCCAAGCTATTTGTTGAGTTGTCCCAAAAGAAAACGGGTCAATGGCATCTACATAATTTTGAGCAGGGCCTGAGAAAAATACAATCCTATTGGTATTAGCATCCCATTTGGGACTGATGTAAAACCCTTTATTCTTAGTGAGTTTTATACCATTTGCACCTTCTTTGGCATTCACTTTATAAATATGCCCCCCATCACCTTCCCAACTCACATATACCAAAGACCTGCCATCAGGGCTCCATTCGGGCATGGCTTCTGTAAAATTATTTTTTGTTACCCTCTTTGGTGTCCCATTTGGAAGCGACTGTATATAAAGCCTATTTAAAGCCGTAAAAGCAAGTGTGCGCCCATTAGGAGAAGTAACCGCATCTCTAATTTGGGTGACCGTCATTTCCGCATCGTCTGATATTCTAAAATCGAAATGCACCCTAGGCCCATATCTAATGGTATCATATACATGATAAGCGATTTCTGAGGCTGTGTTACTCTCAATATTTACTTTATTGATTTTTCCTCCAAACGCAGCAATAAGATGACGACTGTCTGGAGTAAAAGACATAGCTGGATACACTCCAAGAGGGGCAATAGATTCTTGGTCGTCTCTCTGCACGGGATAAGCCAACCATGACTCTTGGCCAGTAATCAGATTTCTTTTTACAAGCCCAGTTTTTGCGTTATGACGAGTGCCATATACAAGATACTTACCATTGGGAGATAACGTAGGCGCAAAAGCTGACCCATATCTATTTGTTCTGGTTTCTACTTCCCCAGTCTCTCTGTCAAAAGTGGCAATTTGGTATTGAGGCATCTGTGCATTATAATTCCAAGGCCCTCTTCTTCTGGAAAACCATATATATCTTTTATCCTTTCCAAAGGCTGGTTCTGAAGCCTTGAGGTTTTCTGGTTTTTTAATGAGCTGTGCACCACTACCGCCATCTTTGTGGTACATATGAAGTTTCCAGTTACGACCTCCTTTGGCTGCTATGAGATATTCGCCATCAGGAGTCCATTCTACAGATTGGTAATGCTGGTCAGAGTCTTTAGTAATCTGTGTCCATTCTTCTTCCTTTAGGTCATAGGTCCATATATTTTCTGATCCTGACCGGTCTGATGTAAATGCCAGATGCTGTCCATCCGGACTAAATTTAGGATGCGTTTCGTATGACATATCACCTATTATCTTTTTTGCTTTTCCGCCATTAATGGGTATTATATAAAGATTCCCCACCATGTCAAAGACGATTTGTTGACCATCAGGACTTACATCTACTGATGTCCATGTGCCTTCATCAGTATCTAAAATGTATTCTCTTTCTGGCTCTAGAGGCAATTCTTTAGTGGCATATTTTACAGTGTCGATTTTGGTCGAATCTTTTGTTTCTTGGGCCATGCAGAAAATTGCAATTGATAAAAGTAAAAATGTGATTGATAGTTTTTTCATGTGTTTAGTTTTATAATAGTTACTCATGTGGTGTGCTTTTGAGTAAAAAAATTGCCTTTTTAGCCAAAATTGATACCAACTGAGTAGCTACAGTTATTTTAGTTAAAAAATACTCATTAATGTTTTATTTGTACATTTTCTAAATAATGTTTGAATGAAAATTCATCAAAATGAGAAATAGTTCACTTCGACAAGCTCTGCATAAAATTTTTGGCGATATTTTAATTATCTTTCAACTTGCTGATACTCAGGCATCACTGAATCTCAAAAAACTAAATTCTCACCCAAATATTTTTTTATAAAAATCGACAATTTTGGTTCAGTCACTAAATAGGTTTTCTGTAATTAGAATGAATGTTAAATTGTCATTTATGGTTTGTTTACTTTTATTCCTGGTTGTAGTATTTCAAAATTTTCTTCAGTTTTAGCCTCATCGACCATAGCTTTTACATCAGCTAATAGTTGCTTGGCATCGTATACTATTCCGTCTTTGATAGTGTACTTTACGCCTCCTACTCTTACTACTTCATTTTCTTCAGTTAGTTTTATCGCTCCAGTACCATATAGTACTTTGAGGTTAGCCAATGGATTTTCTTCTATTATAATGATATCTGCTTTTTTACCTATTTGTATGCTGCCGATCTCATCTGCCATACCAAGGGCTTCTGCCCCATGCAGTGTTGCTGCTCTAATCACTTCAAGAGGATGAAATCCTGCTTCTCTTAACAGCTCCAACTCTCTGATATAAGCAAATCCATATAACTGAAAAATGAAGCCGCTGTCAGAACCAGCAGTCACTCTTCCACCTCTATTTTTGTACTCGTTTATAAAAGTCATCCAAAGGCGATAATTTTCTTTCCAATCTACTTCTTCCTCTGTGCCCCAAAAGTGCCAGTATGATCCATGAGATTTTTTACTGGGTTGATAAAACCTCCAAAGACTGGGGAGAGTAAAGTCTTCATGCCACTCAGCACGTCTTGCCCTCATTAAGTCGCGACTTGCTTCATAAATGTTAAAAGTAGGATCAATGGTAAAATCTAAATCTAAAAGATGATTCATTATTTTATTCCAATGATCAGAATATGGTTTGGCTGCTTGTTTCCAAAGCCTTCCCGCCTCGCCAAAACGATGTTGTTCATTCTGATAATTATAATCTACAGGATAATTTTGAATTGTTTTGTCTTCAAAAAGAGCTTCTGGCAGACCATACCAGTGTTCCATAGAAGTGAGGCCAGCTTCTGCGGAATTGACTACATTCCATTCTGCAACAGCTAATTGTGCATGATGGCAAGCTGATCTCAGCCCTATTCTTTTATTTTCTGAAAGTGCAGCTCCAAAAATATCAGGCTCAAGGCCAAAAAATTTAATCCCATCGGCACCTTTAGCAGCATTGTTTCTTACCCATCTTTTGGCTTGTTCGGGAGTGCTGATGCCATCCATTTCCCCAGCACCGAAGGCTGTATATGCTATTATTCTAGGGGCTGTTATCTTATTTTGTTCACTCAGTTTTTTATGCTTTAGCACCCATTCTAATCCATTGCCACATGATGGGTCTCTAATTGTCGTAATCCCATGAGCCATCCATAATTTGAATACATATTCAGCACCAGCTCCTTGCCATCTACCTCCTATATGACCATGCATGTCTATTAATCCAGGAAGTACATAGTGGCCTTCTGCATCAATTTCTTTTCCACCCGGTTTTAATTGTGGCCTTGTACTACTGTCTATCGCTACTCCAGGGTAACCCACTACTTCTATACCTACTATTTTATTATTTTCTATTATTATATCAACAGGGCCAATAGGAGGAGCTCCTGCTCCATTGATCATAGTACATCCTCTGATAATAAGCTGATTAAAAGGCCCTTCTCCTTCTTCTATCAATGGCGACTCAGATACAGGTGCCTGTCCAAAAGAAAAACCAGAGGTATAGAAAATAAAGATTAGAAAATGAAGTTTTTTCATAGTTGTGAGTATGTTATGTATTTAATAACTACTCAGGCGGTGTGGGTTTTTAGCCAAAATTGATACCTCCTGAGCAGCTACATGAATTAAAAGAAAGGTTAAAATACTACCTATTTTTGTAATGTTAAAATACTTTTGTCTTTAAGTCTTAGAACGAGGAAATAATATGAAGTGCTTTTCTGTAATATTGATTTTATTATTTTCTTTTTGTACTGAGGCTCAAAAGGACAGATCTAAGAAGAACTTTGACAAAGCTAAAAAAGAATTTAACCTCGTCACCTCCAAAGAATTCTATAGCTTAAATTGTTCTGAGACAATTAATCACACCAAAATGCTTCAATTT
>JAZGFD010000299.1:0-6554 GCA_036479115.1 Saprospiraceae bacterium
GTAAATCTAACATCTATTCAAAATTGAAAACTGACAACCTTCAGATTGTAGAAGGAATAGGCCCAAAAATGGATGAAGTGCTTAAAAAACATGGTGTCAGCACTTGGAAACAACTGTCAAAGAAAACACCAGAAGAACTCAGAGCTTTACTTGATAAAGAAAATCCTACAAGGTATAGAATAATTGACCCTGTGACATGGTCTGAGCAGGCAAGGCTTGCTGCCAGTGGAGAATGGGATGATTTGATAAAATATCAAAAGAGGCTGGATACAGGAAGAGTGGATGTAGGCGATGGGGCCACTGATGCCAAAGTTGAAAAATTATTAGTAAAAATGGGGCTGCTTAAAAAGTGGAAAAAAGATGATCTCAAGGCCGTAGAAGGAATAGGGCCAAAAATAGCTGGTTTACTTCAAGATGCAGGTATTAAGACATGGAAAGCGCTCAGTCAAACATCAGTATCAGATATCAAAGCAATTCTTGAAAAAGCTGGATCTAGGTACAAGCTCGCTGATCCTGGATCATGGCCAAAACAAGCAGAATTTGCGGCAGCAGGAAAATGGAGTGATCTGCAAGATTATCAAGACTTTTTAGTAGGTGGGAAATAAAATTCCTTTTATTGAAGAATTAAAGAGCCACGTTCACTTTGAATGGGGCTTTTTTTACACCAAGGTTTTTATAGCTGGAGAAGAAAGTGAAGAAGCAGGAGAAATAGAAGGAGGGGGAGAAGTGACAAATAAATTGACAATATTTTATATCTTTATATTATAAAATATTAAATATGTTTTCCAAGAAGGCCATAATACAGCATATTGTCGCTATTCTAGCCATTGTACTTGTCAATGTGATTTATTTTTATCCTCAACTACAAGGCAAGGTCTTAGAACAAGGTGATATTGTATCTAGTGATCAGGCTACCACTGCCTTGATAGATTACGGCAAAAAAAATAATACAACCTATCTCTGGAATCCTTCCCAATTCGGTGGTACGCCAATATTAGCAGGGCCACCCAGCTATAATAATCAAATTTACAAGGCGTACAACATTTTAAAATTGGGTTTTAATGAACCTATTGGAATGTTTATAGCTGGAGCTTTGATGACCTATCTTATGCTAATATTATTGGGCATCAATGGATGGTTGAGCATGTTTCTTGCCATTGCTATGGTTCTTACTACATCTAATGTAATATTATGGGAAGCTGGACACAACTCCAAAATTAGGACATTAATATTTACTCCTTTACTCATTGCAGGAGTACTTTCCATTTTTGAAAATAGGAAATATCTTCTTGGTTTTTCCCTGTTGTCCTTTGGTTTTGGATTGAGTTTTTATACACGCCACCCACAGATGACCTACTACATTTTACTAGTCTTTTTGGTATATGGTATTGTTGTCTTGGTCGATACAATAAAGAATAAGGATTGGACACATTTTGCAAAAGGAACACTTTTAGTCCTTGGTGCAGTTACGTTAGGAGCATCTACCTCTGCCACCAAATTGTGGTCACTTTATGACTATTCAAAGGTAACCATGAGGGGCGAGTCCATTTTAAAAGGAGAAAATACAAATGGAGCATCTAGCTCAGAAGTAGACGGCCTTGCATGGGAATATGCTATGCAATGGAGTAATGACACCAAGGATCTTATAGCTACTTATATCCCTGGTTTTGTTGGAGGCGGAAGTGGTGAAAAAGTAGGAAAAAAATCAGAATCTTATAAAAAATACAAAATTAAAACCGCTCCACTATATTGGGGCAATTTACCATTTACTGTAGGGCCTATGTATTTAGGAGCATCTTTACTTTTCCTATTTGTGTTTGGACTTTTTGTAGTAAAAGGAAATGTAAAATGGTGGCTTGGGCTTGGAGCCGTTTGGATGGCTATTTTGTCCATGGGCAGAAATGCAGAAATTATTAACAAATTGATATTTGATATATTTCCTTTTTATTCAAAATTTAGAGCACCTCAAAGTGTCTTAAACATAGCACCATTTTTTATTGGCATTCTTGGTGCAGTAGGCCTGAATCAGTTTATAAAAATAAAATTCAACTCTAAAAAATATAAAATACGCAATCAAAAAAAATATACCAAGCCTCTTCTCATTTCCTATGCCATTTGCGGAGGTCTAGCTCTCATTATTGCATTAATAGGGCCATCCTTGTTTGATTTTAATGCTCCAGGAGATGCTAGATATACCCAACAAGGAACGGACATTTCTGCATTCATAAATGATAGAAAATCGCTTATGAGAAGTGATGCGTTCAGAACTTTTTTGATTGTTTCTCTCATCGCAGGATTGATGTATGGATATATTAAGCTCAAAGTGAACAAGTCTATAGCCATTGCGGGAATTGGCCTCATTATTCTTTTTGATATGATTGGAGTAGATTGGAGATACTTAGATCATGGTAAGTATATGAACAAATCTCAATACAACCAGAATTTTACAGAAAGACCAGTAGACCAACAAATAAAAAGGCAAGAACCACGGCGAGAACTTTATCGGATTCATGATCTTACAATAAATACATTCAACTCATCGGAAGCATCTGCACAACACAACACCATAGGTGGTTATGATCCTGCTAAAATGCAACGTATGCAAGATCTTATTGATAGGCATATTACCAGAAATAATATGCAAGTGCTCAATATGATGAATACAAAATATTTGGTTGTACAAGGCCAAAATAATCAACCCACAGTGCAGCTAAATTCAGGAGCCTTAGGGACAGCTTGGTTTGTGAGTAATGTGCAAAAAGTGAGCACTCCAAATGATGAAATTAATGCTTTAAGCACGATAAATACTGCCAATACTGCTGTAATTCTTAATTCAGAATTTGGAGATTATACAACTGGTCTCATTTCAGGAATAGACACTACAGCCACAATAAACTTATCAACTTATGAGCCAGACAAAATGACCTATACCACCAATTCTAATAAGGAAATGATGGCAGTATTTTCGGAAATGTGGTATGGCCCTAATAAAGGATGGCAAGCATATATAGATGGAAATAAGGTCGATCATATCAGAGCCAACTATGCTTTGAGGGCTATGAGAATTCCATCCGGCAGCCACGAGATTGTATTTGAATTTATGCCTCGTCCCTATTACATGGGAGAAAAAATATCACTAATAAGTTCCATATTAATGCTTCTGGCTTTTGCAGGGTACTTGGTATATGAATATAGGAATAGTGTGAAAGAAAAAGAGTCAGAACTTTAAAAATCCATATTTGATAATACAGTAGATAGCTCGTACTCCATCTTTCCAATTGATCTTTTTACCTTCTTCGTAGGTACGGCCATAATAAGATATACCGACTTCGTAAATTTTAATTTTTGGTATTCGGGATAATCGAGCTGTCACTTCTGGTTCAAAACCAAATCTTTTTTCTTTCAGATCCAGTGATTTTAGAATATCAGTTTTTATCAACTTGTAGCACGTTTCCATATCAGTAAGATTCAGATTGGTACTCATATTGGCTAAAAATGTTAAAAATTTATTGCCTAAAGAATGCCAAAAAAATAATATTCTATGAGCGTTTCCACCCATAAATCTGGATCCATATACTACTTCTGCCTTATCATAAACGACTGGTCCAAAAAGTAAATCTATTTCGGTAGGGTCATATTCTAGATCGGCATCCTGAACTACAGTATAGTCATTATCAGCATGTGCAAAGCCTGTATGCAAGGCTGCTCCTTTGCCTTGATTTACCTTATGCTCTAAAAATTTAAGGTCAAAGTCAGGGTTCTTTTTTTTATAAGCTAGTATTTTATCTCTTGTTTTATCAGTAGATGCATCATTAATAATCAACACTTCTACCGAAGATGCATTTTGAAGTTTCAGTGTCCTCAGTCTGTCTAAAATATCAGTAACCGTATTCTCTTCATTATAAGCAGGAACCACAATTGAAAGGCTGTATTTCTTTATATTTAACATGTTTTATATATTTATAACTGTAAACTAGTAGATTACATATTAAATTAATTTATAAGTGGCTAAAGATAAAAATAGGGGATATAAAAAAAAGCCTAAAGGCAATAATAAAACTGAACAGAGTACATATAAGGCAAAAAAAACGAATAAACGATTTGCATATTGGAGATTATTGGTCAATATCGGATATCTAGTTTTTTCAGGCATCCTCTTTTATTGCATGATCACTTATAATCCCGGTTATGATTGGCTCTTTAATTCGCTAATAAAAAATACCTACAAGAGCAAAGAACAAGTACTGACAATAACCACAGATCAAAAGTTAGAATCAAAATTAGGGTTTGACGCAAAGTATCTTCTATTTTTAAAATCAAAAACTCCTGAAGAAGCTATCATTCTAATGCCACCACCTGAAATAATAACAAGAAAGAGAGATGGTGGGCTCTTTTCTAATGATAGTGCTTATGCTGGCAATTTATATTGGGCCAGTTATTTTGTATATCCTCGTAAGTTAGTATATGAGGGGAATGAGAGTATTTATTCTGATCAAATTACACACGTTGCAATAATTAACAAATGGGGCTATCAATATGCTCCTAACGTACCTGAAGATCAGCATCAAGAATATTCAGTAATAAATTTATAGTTGTGACCGCATTATTATTTTTTACCATTTTAGCCATTCTAGGAGGTCTTATCACATATAAAACCGGGCAACGTGACATGTGGTTAATGTTAGGGTTGTCATTTCCATTGGGATTTGGGTATATTACTATAGTGTCGTTTATTTTTGATTTACTCCACGTTCCAATTACAATTATCTCTGGAACAGTAGCAATATTGATTGGGATAGCAGGACTGATATTTAATCAAAAAGACGATATAGTAAACCACAACTTTAACCCTCAAGCATGTTTAAAATCAGTTGTACATTTTTTCAAGAACTATTGGGGGTCTCTTTTTATTATCGGAATAATCGCTTATTTACTATTGGGCATAAGTACCAAAGCTATCCTGTGGCCTACTGCGGCCTATGACAGCATTGAGGGCTTTGATTTTGTAGCTAAAGTAATAAGTCAAGAACATGTTTTAAGAAATTCGCTCTTTGATATTTCTTACCCTCTTGCCTCCGTAAGAGCCCCTTATCCTCCCTTAGTTCCTATCAATTTTGCCTATGCATATATGGCAGGTATGGAATACCCAAAAATCATATCGGTGCTTTTTATAATTTCTACTTTTTTTATAATGTTTGGTTTGGCCAAAGACATTTCTAAAAATCTTTTTATTGGACTAATTTTAGCATTTATATTGATGAGCACTCCAGAATACTTAGCCATGTCAGCATTATCTCTCACCAATGTACCTACTGCACTATATGCTGGCTTTGGTCTTATTTTCATATATCGCTTTGTTAATACATCAAAACGTACAGATTTTTACCTGGGATTGATTTTGCTCACTTTAGGTATGTGGACCAGAACAGAAGTAATAATCTTCAGTATTGTAGCTATATTGATTTTAGGCTTATGGTCATATAAGAACAAAAAATACAAAGAAACAATTGTTTTAACAGGACTCATATTTGGTTCGTATATCATATGGAAACTGTATGTAGATCTTGTACTACAAGCACAAATGCAGCAAAGTCTTAATTTTTTGCCTTTTTATGATGGCCAAAAAATATCGGATATCCTAAATCTAGTGAAATTCGTCACTTTTTCCACTCAGTATTACGGCTGGGTGGTATATCTATTTTTAGGATTTGGTGTTACTTTATTACTTCCCAAAAATAGGATGGCCAATGTCAATCTGTATATTATTATCATAATTACATGGATTTTATATGTTATCCTGTATTATCAAATGGACAATGTTGATGCAAATGGCAATCTCATTCCCAATTATATTACGGCAGGGTATAGAAGAGGCTTTTTTAGCTTCTTGCCTTTGATCACGTACTTCATTGCTTCTTCAGCGCCTATTATATTAACCTCAGAGTGGATAAATAAAAAATTGTAAAGCATTATCTTCACTCAAAATATAAATAACAACATCGCCTAGAGATTGAAAACTTTTGGCTAAATGATTGCAATTTGAAATGAATTGGGTAAAAAAAAAGAATATTGATTTCTTTGTCAAAGACAGGGCTTGTAGAACATACAACTACTCCGAAATCGGTACACCATTTAAATCGATGTGCTTCTAACAGTTGACTCTCCAAGATCAAAGATAGAGAATAAAAATTCAGTATAATTTATTACATATTCGCCTTGAGTCTTGAGTGAATATAGGTAAGGAGAAATTAGTATTTTGAATAAAAAATAAAATTTTTAATGAAAAATGAACAGATTATCATCCCAGAAACCGCAGAATATAAAGGAGTGACATTGATGTTGGAGGACTACAATGGTATAAAAGACACTCTCATAGAACTATTTTTATTAAAATCAAACCTGACTCTAGGTCAAATGATATCCCAAGCAGAAAGTAAGCTGGTACAACAGTTAGAATCTAGTGCTCTGTCAAGGATAAATTGACGGGTAACTTTGGCATCTTTTGAACCTGCTCTTTGTTAAAAATACTCGCCATATCTACTGCTATGACTGCG
>JAZGFD010000300.1:0-2620 GCA_036479115.1 Saprospiraceae bacterium
TTGAAACTACTCAGGTGGTGTGCTTTTTTATTCAAAAATTGATACCACCTGCAGTTACTTCTATTTTTATTTTTCGTAAGTTTTTAATCTTCATATCATTCTTATTTGATAACACCGTACCTATCAATTATTGGTGTATTTATAGAATTTTTCTTTTTCATCTGGATGGTTTGATTGAAGCCAAAGTTTAAAACAAAAGTAGGGGATAGTTGGGTGTCCACTACGTTAGTGTAAAGTGATTTTTCATAAGAAATTGACAAATTTGAATCCTTTCCGAGAGAAACTGATGTGGATAGTTTGATAAAGACCCAGTTACCACCTGTGCCTGGATTTGTACTTTCATTGATCTTGTCTACCTGAGCAGTTCTGTATCTTAGCTGTATTCCAGGGAACAGTATTTTTGTAAATAAAAAAAGCTGATCAGAAAGTCCTACAATAATTTGTAAATCATTGCCAAATTCGTAGCTAAAGTTGCCGCCTCGAGCTGACGTGTTGGTACCTGTACTGGTGTAGATAATGTTAGCATGAGTATTCATACTTGGCCTTATTTGCAATGAATACTCAAATGATGAAAATAGAACAGCGTCCCATGCCCCACTGCCCGGTTGTAAATCTTCAACAAGGAGTAAACCTCTGGAGTTTCTCTTGTTAGTAGCGCCTAAAGGGATTTGAGGGCCAGCTCCAATACGCCATATCATACTTTTGTCAATCAATTTATATAAAATAAGAAAAACTGGATCTCCCAATCCAAAACTTGATTCTTTAAACTGTCCACCTTGATTGCCAATGATTGTTCTACTTTGCTTTATTAGTGAGACAAAGCCTTCTATGGAGAACCGTTCATTAATGGAATAATTTGATCTGAAAAGGTATGAGCTTGTCTTCCTAATGCGAAAATCATCATCGAGTCTAGACGATTCCGTATATAAATCTTTAAGAGTGTTTAAATCATAATTTATACTGTACTGCAATATTCCCTTATTGGCACTACTAAATCCAAGATTGCTTCCTACTGGCACACCACCACTACAGCATGTCTGTGACAATAACCCGAAAGGAGTTAAAATCAAAAAAAGAATTATACTAAAAATATTTACTTGTGATTTATCATCTGGGCTTATTGCAAAATGACACCGTATCAGCATTGATTTTATATATCTATTTTTAGCTTGCAATTTATTTTTATGTTTTTTATTGTTTAGTCAAAAGAGAACTTTCTAATCATATAGAATGCTACCAATAAAGAAATGATTCTAAGCAGTAATGAGGCGTAGCCAATTGCTAGAGATGTCTTAGTGAAGACTCGTGCAAACGACAAAAATTGATTAAATAGGATAAAGTCAGATAAGATTGAGTTCAAACAAATCGTATATATTAACCTTAATATGGTTACTTTCGTGCCATTAAAAGCTGCGCATTTATAGTATTCGATTGGAATATTTATTAGAGACTGATACATCAAATGCGTGATTATAATTATGAAGCTGTTGGCCAGACAATATAGTTTCCAAACAACTTCTCTCAATTTAGATAATTGGCTATAACATTTGTAGATATCGGACTGAATGAAAACATTCTTCGGTCACTAAAAGATTTAGGGTTTACTCAACCCACACCAATACAAGAAAAATGTATACCATTTTTACTTGAGAAGGATATTGATCTTATTGCTCTTGCACAAACAGGAACTGGTAAAACGGCAGCATTTAGTCTTCCTATTCTTCAAAAATGTGATGCAAGTCAGAAACATACACAGGCCATAATCCTTTCTCCTACAAGAGAATTATGCCTTCAAATATGTAATGATATCAATTCATTTACCAAGTATATGCCTAGGATATCTACTCTTGCAGTTTATGGAGGATCCAATATTTCGACTCAAATTAGAGCACTCAGAAATGGAGTACACATAGTAGTAGGCACACCGGGAAGAACTGTAGATTTAATTAATAGGGGTAAGTTGAAATTACAAAATGTAAATTATCTCGTTTTAGATGAAGCAGATGAGATGCTTTCTATGGGTTTTCAAGATAGCCTTAATGCCATTTTAGAAGTCACATCAATCAACAGGCAAACGGTATTATTTTCTGCTACAATGCCAAGAGAAATCAGGAGAATTTCTAAGAAATACATGAATGAACCTCAGGAAATATCTGTGGTGACTGATAACAAGAGCACAACAAATGTAAGCCACGAATACTATGTAACATACGAGAAAAATCGTTATGAAGTATTGAAGAGATTGGCAGATTTTAACCCGAATATCTACAGTATTGTATTCTGTAGAACAAGAATGGAGACACAAAAAGTAGCAGATAAATTAATTCAGGACGGCTATAGTGCAGAAAGTATTCACGGTGATCTTTCTCAAATACAGAGGGATATGGTGATGAAAAAATTTAGAAAAAAGAAAGTACAAATGTTAGTTGCGACAGATGTAGCTGCTAGAGGGATTGATGTTGAAGATTTAACACACGTAATAAATTATAACCTTCCTGATAGCCTAGAAGCATATGTACATAGAAGTGGCAGAACAGGTCGAGCAGATAAAAATGGGGTGTGCATAACTATTATTAATGCCAGAGAAAACAGTAGAATAAGGCAAGTAGAAAGAAAAATA
>JAZGFD010000301.1:0-23829 GCA_036479115.1 Saprospiraceae bacterium
AAGTGCAGACCAACTGGCATTTGTGGGAGAAGCTTCCGGCTTACCGCTTTCACCAAGAGCCTCAGCCTTTATTATCCTAGGCCATGAGCAGTGGCATATGGATATTATTAATGAAAGATATTTATAAGACAACCAATCAGTTGGGCGATTTTGAGGTAAAATTTGGCTCCATCTGAGTGGTTACTGTAGTGTTAAATTTCAATTTATCCTTTTCGCAAAAAGCACAGGAGGCCTTTTTGACAATATTACACAATCATTGGGCTTTATGCGACATTTTGAATTGCGCCTTTACTTTGTAAGAATATAATTGATAACAAAAGAAAATAGACGAGTCAAAAGTAGATGTCATTTCAAATTGATAAAATCATTATTTGTCTTAAAAAAGATGATATTATCAATAATAAGGAGGTTCTTACACGGGT
Organism: Saprospiraceae bacterium; assembly: GCA_036479115.1. Taxonomy (GTDB): domain Bacteria; phylum Bacteroidota; class Bacteroidia; order Chitinophagales; family Saprospiraceae; genus UBA7328. Next base: position 423 of record JAZGFD010000301.1, read on the forward strand.
TTATGATCTTTTTATTCCCTAATGTATTACACTTGTATCTGGTGTATTATCAGAGAATAAAAAATTATTATGTCTGAAATAATTAAAAAATTCATCAAATAAAATAAACATATGAAAGAAGCAGTAATTGTATCCTCAGCCCGCCCAGGAATAGGAAAAGCATATAAAGGGGCATTTAATAATACCAATGCACCTACTTTGGGCGGTTGGACTATAGCAGAAGCTGTAAGAAAAGCAGGAATAGAAGGACACGAGGTGGATGATGTGATCATGGGTTGCGCTATGGCACAAGGCACCACTTACCCAAATATAGGTCGTCTTGCCGCATTGGCCGCAGGACTTCCTGTTACCGTAAGTGGTATGACCATTGACCGACAATGTTCATCAGGAATGATGGCCATTGCGACGGCGGCCAAACAGATTTTACACGATGGTATGGATGTAGTCATTGGAGGAGGTATCGAGTCAATAAGCCTGGTACAAAATCAACATATGAATACCCACAGAATGATCGATAAGGGGCTGCTTAAAACCGCGCCTACCGCTTATATGCCTATGCTTCAAACGGCAGAGACAGTGGCGGCAAGGTATAAAATCAGTAAAGAAGCTCAAGATGAATATGGATATCAAAGCCAAATGCGCACGGCAGCTGCACAGGAAGCAGGGAAATTTGACGATGAGATTTTTACTGTTACTACTACAAAAGGGCTGATGAACAAAGAAACCAAAGAGATCACTTATGTAGAAGAAACAATTACCAAAGATGAAGGAAATAGACCTGGTACAACTTTAGAAGGATTGGCTAATTTGAGATTGGTAAATGAAGGAGGTACTATTACTGCTGGTAATGCAAGCCAACTTTCTGATGGTTGTTCTGTAGCAGTGGTGATGGATGGTAAGCTGGCAGAGAAAAAAGGATTACAACCATTGGGAGCTTACAGAGGCATGGCTGTGGCAGGGTGTGAACCTGACGAAATGGGTATAGGGCCTATATATGCAGTGCCAAAATTGTTGAAAGCAAATGGCCTAAAAATGGATGACATAGGTCTTTGGGAACTTAACGAAGCTTTTGCTGTACAGGTAGTGTATTGCCGCGAAAAGTTAGGAATTCCAAATGAAATACTCAATGTAAATGGAGGAGCAATATCTATAGGCCACCCTTATGGCATGTCGGGTGCTAGAATGGTAGGTCATGCGCTAATAGAAGGAAAAAGAAGAGGAGCTAAATATGTGGTATGCACAATGTGCGTAGGTGGAGGAATGGGTGCTGCTGGGCTCTTTGAAGTATTTTAACAATAGTTACGAAATTAATTACTAAAATAAGTGACAAATGGAGTGCTTGGCTAGCACTCTATTTTTTTGTTACAAATTTTAAAGACACAGAATTTACACAGTGCCTTGTGTTCTTTTCTGTTAACTTTTCACCTGTAAAAACATGTCCCAAATGTCCTTTACAATTGGAACATATTATCTCTGTTCTTCTTCCGTCCGCATCAGCGATTTTAGTTACTGCACCCACTATCTCATCATCGAAACTTGGCCAGCCACAACCACTGGAAAATTTGTCTTGTGATGAATAAAGTTCTGCATCGCATTGACGACAAGTATAAATGCCAGGTTCTTTATGATTGTCATATTCTCCAGTAAATGCTCTTTCAGTGCCCTTTTGTAGGATAATTTTTTCTTCTTCAGGAGTCAATGGATTATACATAGTACTACAAAATATAAGATGAGATATTATAACGAATAAGATAGTGTTAATGTTTGGTAGCATCAAAATGAGCTGTTGCACAATATTGTATTTCTAAATGGGTGGAACACTATTTGCCGCTTCCGCAAAGCGAGCATGAGGCATTTTAAATTACATCCTTCTAAAGCTACCGTTACTTAGTGTCTGACAGAAAATTGCACATTTTTAGAATTTTATTTATTTTTTATTTTCTATGATGATCATATCACTCGAGAAGTCATGAATTAGCGAAAAACAAATGAAATTATGCAGGTTAATGAGCCTAATCCGGAAACTGACAAAATCAAAAAAAGTTTCTTTTGGCGAACTTTATATTTTTTTCAATTAGCTGATACTCAGGCATCACCGAATCTCAATAAATGTAAATCTCATCCAAAACAACTCATTTTGTGAAAAATGTCTGTTTCCGAAGTGGACTCATTATTTATATTTTTTTATTATAAAGACATAGGGGTAACACTCTTGATTAATTGTCTTACGGATGTAAACTGATTTTATCATCTTCTAAGACACTAGACCATGAGAATATTAATTATCATAGCAATCGCTCTCCTTTCAACAGGAATTTTCGCACAAGATGGCATGAGCATACAACTCGAAAAAACTTCAAATCCTTCATGTCTTTCTATTACCCTTACATTAGAAAATACAGAATCTGTACTTTTAAAAGGACAGAACTACAGATTGTTTTACAATAATCACAATCTAGAATATACTACTATAAACGTAAATGCAGAATTAGCTATCAATAACTTTGGAGCTCAAATTGCGATTCATAGAGATAATCTTTATAAAAAAATAAACGGAAAAATTCCTTTCGAAAGTAAAATGGGTTTTATTAGTATGAATATAATGCCTGAGAACGAAATATTAGACCATGTATATATGGCTATAGGTCAAAAAGTAAATATCGCTGATGTGTGTTTTGCTCAAGAGGTTTCTTTGGAAGATGTAATCTTGGCAAGCAAAGAAATCACAAGTGAATATTCTAGAGCTTACTGTGTAATAGATTGGGAAGCAGCTTCTTCTCTAGAGCAGTTCTCTATAGATTTAGAGTCATTAAGCGAAGAAAATATAGACGAAAATAAATAAGAATGTAGTAACTACACTTCTTAACCAAAGAGATACTCCAAAAAAACCAGTTATTGTGCTCAAGTAGATTTTTAATTTGCTTGAGCATTTTTTTGTCCTCACGTAAGTAGTGTCAAGGATAAATTAATGGGCTATTTTCCATTATTTCTTCGTGCATGTACTGCTTAAAATACTCCCCATGGTTACTGCTATGGCTCATATCATCTTCTATTGCGATCCACTTACTTGGTTTTTTTGTAAGTACTCAATATCTTGTGTAATCAGAAAGATTTAACATTATTTTTAGTTAAAGATACCGCCAAATCACAACAATTGCTACTCAACCAAGGGGGGTGCTATTGGCTATTCAGCTTAAAGGCCTTCAGCCTTTCTATGATGATAAGAATATTGGGTACTTAGGTTTTTTTACAAATCTATCATCCCTCCTATTATAAACCACCTTTGACCAAGGTATTCAAAATTCTTGGAAGTGTAGTCAATATTATAAGTAGCATAACTCGGATTCTTAACATTTAAAAGATTGTTTAATACCGCATAAATGGTTAAGGTTTTGTCATTAGGCAAAAGTATTTGCCGATTAAAGGTGATGCTAATATTACTGTAATCATCGTATTGAACTCCATTAATTTCGCTATCAAATATTGGGGCAAATGAAAGGTTGCCATCTGGTTTTCCTTCTGCTATATCAGTATAATACTTACCTGGCCTTGTGACATAGCTGATACCCGCATTAAACACGTCATTATTAAAAATAGTAAGTCCAGCTTTGAAAAAATACTTCAAATCATTACTGGCTCGATAGGTAAATTCTCCCGTATCGATATCAATATCCAAAAAAGTATTTGCCAAATCAAGGATAAATCTTTTACCTATATTTTTTCTAATAGATATCTCCACCCCTTTGATAGACCGTATGCCTAAGGGAATGTCACTATTGGTAGTAAACCGATTGAATAGATTGTCCTCCTCTTTTGAATAAGCTGCCAAAGTCATTTGTAGGTTCTCCGAAGTATATTTATATTCCAAAGCATACTGTATGCTATGCATAAGATTCTGGTGAAGGTTTTCTGAAGTTGGGTAATTGTAATTATAATATTTCCCTGTAGAAAAAAGGATGCTGTGGTCGTCATTTGGTGCATATTTTACAGCCATTTGCCTGCTGAGAAAATGTGCTTGACCTGCCACTGGAATATTACTTCTCAAAGCAGCAGATAATGTAAAGTTGCCAAGATAATATTTACCATATCCATAAGTTTGCACATCATGCTGAGTGATTAGTCTTGATTGTGTAAAACTCTCTACATCTTCATTGAAATTGTAAAATTGGACAGGAAATATTTGATCAAAAATATCGCGATTCCACGTATAATTAATGCCTAATTGGAAGACAAAGTTTTCTTCTATTCTTTTATAATTCAGCGAACTGTAGAAATCTTTTCTGTCAACATCTGACTGTATAATGCCATAAGAAAAATCAGAGGAAGATATGTTAGCTCCACTATTGATACTCCAATGATTGCGATCTTGACCCCATTCTAGTGCCGCTACTGTATAGTTTCTGATTTTATCACCAATAGCATTTCCCTGATAAGCGAATAATCCATAATGTACATCATAACCTTCTGAAGTAGAATAATTAAAAAAACTAAATGTCACATTATCAGAAAGTTGTGAATAAAGTCTAAAACCGATATCCATATTCCTGAATGAATTGATATTGGATAAGGAGTTGCCATTGATAAATTTGAAAGGAGCAGAAATACCATGATTAGCAAAAGTAGAAATAAAACCATTTTTAGACCCCAATCGCTTATTATATATAGCAGAAAGGCCTGCAAGATTAGCCCCTAGGGTAAATCCCTCTTTGTCTACTTTTTGGCTCAATTTTATATCAATCAGACCAGCCGAACTATTGCCATACACCAGGGGCGGATTACCTGCATAAACATCCTGACTTTTAAGCATCTCAGTACTGAAAATGCTAAAATTCCCAGTGCCGTTAAGCTGATTAAATCGTACAGGATTACGGATGGGCACACCCTCTACAATCACAATAGAACGCATAGAGCTACTGCCTCTCAGTGCAGGACTAGCACTCTCATCAGTATTAGTAGATGCTGGCAACATTTGGATGGCATTGAGAGGGTCGCCTTTTGACAATGGATTAAAGTAGACATCGAGTTTCTCAATTTTTTTTACAGAAAAATCTTCTGATATCGGGTTTTTAGCAGTAATAAAAATCTCAGACATCATATTTTTATCAGCACCCATTTGTATCATTTTTTGAGTGTGGCTTGCAAAACTTTGTACCGTGTGCAATTGCGTCTCAAAACCCAAATACCTGATTTCCACAGTATCTTTCTCATTAGATTTTGATATTTTCATTGACCAAATTCCATCTAAATCAGAAATGGCTACTTTGCTCCTGTCTCCTCGTAAAAAGCAAGTTGCTGCCATAAGGCCATTGCCGCCACCATCTACTACCTTGCCTAAAATCTCTCGTTGAGAGAGAACGACTTGGCCGATAAAAATTAATAGAATTATAAGAATAAATGACTTTTTCATGTTTGACGTTTTTACCTGTTATTTTATTGATTTTTTAATTGCTACCCATGCGCTACCATTGGCCATTCAGTTGGAGGTATTAATAGCCATTTTTTTTTGCCGTTACTTCACTTATAATCTTTTCTGATGCCACTTTCAGAGTGCGCTCAATCTATTGCTTCCACATCGTTCATCCGCACCTTATTCCAAATCAAAATCTTCACAAACCTACTTCGGCATTTTACACTTGAATAAAAATGACATGGGCAATATGACCAAAGCAGGTATATAAAAAATGGTTTTAAAAAATATACCACACCATTTATTACACTTACTTTTTAAGGCTTTGAAGTCGTCTATTATCAGGAAATAAATCTAACGCGTTAGCCAGTACTGTCGCCGCTCCCTCATTGTCATCCGCTTTATTTTTTGTTCTAACCAGCATATAATATGCTTCGTCCATTCCCCAAGATGGCATCAAAGGATTGGGTATGCTTTCTTTGAATAAGGCGATTGCTCTGGTGAGAGATTTATCAGCTTTCTTCCCTCCGCCAAAAATACTCGGTGTGTGAAAATCATTGTTGCCAAATACATATTGTGCTCTCGGGTTTTGGTCATCTAATTCAACCGCAGCTTTTGCCCATTTGGTGGCGATACTACTTTGTTTCGCCATTGCAATAAAGGATTTCCATTGCAAGGAAAATCCTTTCATCATTCCCAGGAGTGCATAGTCTTCAGCATTCTTGTTATTGACACCCTTAAGCATATTTATTGCCTCTTCCACATCTGCTTTTCCCTTCTCTTCATTAGGTGTTTTGCAATAAGCATTAAACATTGACCGCTTATAGAGAGCATACGCCATCCAGTACTCTTTCCAATGGGTATTCCCTTGGTCATTAATTAATGAAATATCATCTATTACTTTCAAAAGAGAACTCACATTATTTTGCTTGAAAGATTCGGCAAAAGCTGTATTGATTTTACCTTCAACTCCTAGTAAATAATTTTGATTTGATTGAGCAGTTATCAGTTGTGATATGCTAAAGCTTATCAATACATATAGAATAAAATGTTTCATAATAATTATTTTAAAGTTATTTATAATATAAACTATAATAGTAAAAAATTTATGGGTTAATATACTTTTTCAAGCTTTCAACATATTCTTCAAAAGCTGCTAACCCTATACTTGTAACCCGTACAGAAGTATTGGGGTAATTGTCTTTAAAAGATTTTTCTACTAGAATGTAGTTGGCAGCTTGCAGTTTTTTAATCTGTACACTGATATTACCTGATGTGGCCTTAGTTACTTCTTTAATGCGATTAAAATCTATCTTACCTTCTGAAACCACTAGGGATATAATAGCTAATCGGAGCTGAGAGTGTAACAGAGAATTTAAGTCCTTATACATTATTGCGCTTCTTAAACTCTCTATTTAATAGTAAACCTGGCAAAAAGAACATTAAAAATGCAATTAAAGCGGTAACAAGAGAATGGTATTTGAAAGGGATGAACATCGCATAAAATGCTACCGAAATGGCCAATAAAGTAAGATAAATAAAACTATTCTTCTTGATAGTGAGCGCAGTAATCAATGCAGCTACACCAAATGGTAAAAACATAACTGTAGTGAATCCTATCCCATAATATCTTTGAAAAATAAAGCCATTGAGCATGGCCATACACCCTGCCATTAGCCATGCCATACCGCTCACATTCCACTCATACGAATTATTAATACGGCCTCGACTATTCTTTTCTTTTTTGTAAAAAGAATAAAATGTATAAATAAACATAGGGATCATGGTGAAGACCCAAATAATTCCTGATTTTGCACCAATTGAAGTGTATGCCAATACATATTGCCCTATTCCTGCCACCATTACTGCTATGCCCCACATCAGGATATTATTGCCATTCTCTTCATAAGAAATTCGCTTATTTTCAATAATCTGATTGATGAGTTTAAAGCTTTGTTCTGGTGTAAATTCTGTTTCCATTTTTTTATTTGTGACCGAAAGGTATACAATTTAGTTTATAATGCAAACCATAAATGACAAATGTTATAATATTTTCGACGAATGTGTCCTATTACTCGGAATTGATCCTCCTTTTTTGTCGTAAGCTCAGCTATTTCCTGTTTACATTGTTGTCAATATATACTATTGAGTCTACTCATTATTGTACGCTACAGATTTTTAGGTGGTACCTGTTTTAATTAAAGAAGAAGTAATTACTCAGGTGGAATCAATTTTGGCTAAAAAAAGTTCTTTTTCTACCATATTTCTGCTATTTCTTTGTAAGTACTCAATACCTTGTGAATTCAGAATGATTTGTCACAATTTTTGGTCAAAAATGCCGCCAAATCTCAACATTCGTTACTCTACCAAGGGCGTTGCTCTTGGCTAGTCAGCTCAAAGACATTCAGCCTTTTATGATGATTACAATATTGAGTACTTACAGATCAGGAGACTTTTTGTCTGAAAATGATGGTATTACGTACTTTTTTATGAAGGTATTTTACCTTTTGACGACATTTTAGAATACTCCCTTTTTACTTTATTTATAAAAATTTTACGACCTCTATCTATGAGTCCACTCCGAAAACTCACAAAATCAAAAAAGTTTCTTTTGGCGAATTTTACATTTTTCTCAACTCGCTGATACTCAGGCATCACCGAATCTCTGAAAATGTAAATTTCATCCAAAACGATTCTTTTTCTGAAAAATGTTAGCTTCCAGAGTAGGCTCATCTATAGAAATAGTCGTTCATCTGAATTAACAAGATGATAACACCTCTACTTTGTTATCTTTGTCATCTTAAAAAATAAGCTCAAAGTGGTAGTATTAATATTTTTCATTCTTTTCTACATTTTACTAAGCATCAGTCTCTTTTTCTTGTTTCCTAAGGCAGGGGTAGATGGATGGAAGGGACTCGTCCCAGGTCTAAATTTTATGGAATGGGCCGAGATCGTAGGAAGGCCACGATGGTATGGTCTATTGGCATTCATACCTATTGTAAATTTTTTCATAGTTGCAGGCATGGCAGTGGCCATGGCCAAATCTTTTGGCAGGAATGAATTTATTGATGCTGTATTGGCAGTGATCTATGCCCCCGTTTTGTTTTTCAAATATGCATTTGGCAACCAATATAAATATAAAGGTAAAGCCATGGAAGCAGAAGTAGCGTATATGAATCAAATCAAAGCTGCTCAAAAAGAAAAGAACAATAGAAAGCTTAAAAAGCTACTCAACAATCATCCTTACCCAAAAGCGTTTTGGCGAGAATGGGTAGAATCTATCTTTTTTGCAGTATTTGCAGCAGCATTTATCAGAATGTTTTTAATAGAAGCATATGTTATTCCTACACCTTCTATGGAAGGGTCTCTTAATGTAGGCGATTATCTATTTGTGAGTAAGGCAAGTTATGGTATTAGGACCCCACAGACGGTGGCAATGGTACCACTTTTACATAATAGATTACCCATCGTTGGGTCAGAGTCTTATTTTAAAAAACCAAGTCTGCCCTATTTTAGGTTAAAGGCTATGAATGATATAGAAAGGGAAGGCAAGATTGTATTCAACTGGCCAATAGGTGATAGCGTTTATATCACCAGCTCAAGATCATACTCAGTGGAAATGATAAATAGAAACCCTATATATCTGTCTCATGATCGTGAACTCGCAAAGGAAGTAAGCAACAAAAATTTTGTAGTAAGACCTGTAGATAAAAAGGATCATTATATAAAGAGATGCGTTGGCATCCCAGGGGACAGTCTTCAAATAAAAGATGCTGAAATATGGATCAATGGAGAAAAAAGCCCTAGGCCAAAATACGTACAATACCAATACATAATTTCTACATCAGGCGTAGCCATTAATCAGAACAAGTTTGAACAATGGGGCATAGAAGCCAGTGACTACTGGGGACAAAGAGGGGGTTTGCAAGGATATTTTCTTGATGATAGCCAGGTAGAAAAAGTTCGTGCTATGGACCCCAATATCAAATTAACAAGAGTAACCCACAGGTCTGAAAAAGGTAAAATGTTTCCACATAGTGCGCAATCAGACAGCTGGTCAGTTGACAATTTTGGACCAATATATATCCCTCAAAAAGGTGTAACTGTTACGCTCAATGCAGAATCATTGCCATTTTATCAACGCATTATTAATGTATATGAAAACAATGACCTTAAAATAGAAAATGGTAAAATATCTATCAATGGGGAACAAACTTCTACTTATACATTTAAGCAGGATTATTATTGGGGAATGGGTGATAACAGGCACAATTCCGAAGATTCAAGAATGTGGGGTTTTATTCCTCATGATCACATAGTAGGAGAGCCACTATTTATCTGGTTTTCAGCAAAAGATGGAAATCCTTTTAAAGGAATACATTGGGATCGTATATTTACTTCGGCAAGAAACAAATAGAGGATGAAAGAACTTTATCTATTCGGCTATGATAATGATGCCAGAGTATATAGTTATGGCAAAGGGTATGGCAAAGGGCAAAGGTTCATTTTCATTTTCATACTTATTATTTTTATCATCTCTTCGGTTTCATCTCAAGGCTTACCACACACCTCTATCACTGCCTTTGATTATAATCAGAATAGCGATAATATACTTTCAAATCCTCAATATCTTACTGAATTTAATGCAAAAGGCTACAATAATCAACCGTCATTTTTTAGCAATGACATATTGTATATTACATCAGACTGGAAGGCCAAAGGCCAAACCGACATTGTTAAACTCAATTTAAAAAGTAAATCTCTACTCAAGGTTACGGATACCGACGAAAGTGAATACTCCCCTACTGCCGCTCCAGATAATATTACATTTAGCTGTATATCAGTACCTCCTGGCCAAAAAGGGGATAATCCAGTACAACTGCTATGGAAATATCCTTTAAGCCGATCAGATATGGGCGAGGCTGTGAGTTATGATTTTGAAAATGTAGGTTACCATCATTGGATCAATAGGATAGAAGTAGCGCTATTTTTAGTAGATGATCCTCATGAATTAATCATTTATAACACCATCAATGGCACAGTGACTGAGGTAGATAAAAACATAGGGCGATGTTTTAAGCTCAATAATAAAGGCATCTTAATCTATGTACACAAAGCAGCTCACAATATTTGGTATCTTAAAACTTACAACACTATATCCAATCAGAAAAACATCATAGGCGAAACTAAGACAGGAAGCGAAGATTTTATTGTACTTTCGAATGGTAATATCATTATGGGTCAAGGCAGCAAATTATACATGCTAGGAGCAATAGGGGCATGGAAAGAAATAGCTGATCTTAACATTTATGGAATTAATAATATTACGAGATTAGCAATTAAAAGCAATAAATTGGCTATTGTTCACGCTCCATAAGAGTCAGAATATTATTGTGATATAAAATCGTTGTTCACTCTTTATTAGAGGTGACTTAAAACTTTGTCATAGAAAAATCCAAATGAGTAAAATTACACTCATATTCTTGTTCCTGATTATAACCCTCTCATTATTTGGCCAAAATGACAATTACTATTCCCACAGATTTTTAGTAGAAAAAGAAGTCGGTTTTAATTTGCAAAAATGGGCTAAATCACATAGCGATGAAATTCGATTAATACGGCCTATCTTTAAAAAATTAAACTATTGGCTTATAGAATTTGAAAAAGGAAAAACAACAAATGCTCAGGCTAGAAAATCCATTTTAACCAAAACCAAAGGTATAAAAAGTGTATATCAGGACTTTGAAGTGAGAGCAAGAAAGGTGCCCAATGATCCAATGTTCACCGATCAATGGTCAAAAAGTCTTATAGAAGTAGAAAAGGTGTGGGATATTACCACAGGAGGCACTACTGTAGATGGACAGGAGATAGTGGTAGCAGTAATAGATGATGGCTTTGAGATAATTCATGTGGATCTTCAAAAAAATATATGGACCAATAAAGGAGAAATAGAAAGCAACAGCATTGATGATGATGAAAATGGATATGTAGATGATTTTAATGGTCTTCATCTACCTACCCAAACAGATAATCACATTGTGGATAATCACGGTATTAGTGTATCAGGTATTTTAGGCGGCATTGGCAATAATGACAAAGGCATTGCAGGTATAAATTGGGATATAAAAATGATGCTCATGAGCATTAAGAGAAGCAGTACTAGTTCTGGAGGAAGTGTACTGGATGTCATACAAGCCTATGGATATGCCCTAGACCAAAGAAAACGCTATAATGATACCAATGGCAAAGAAGGTGCTTTTGTAGTCGTAACTAATTACTCTGGAGGAGTGGATGAAAAGTTCCCAAATGACTTTCCCACATGGTGCCCTATATATGAAGAACTAGGCAAAGTAGGCATCATCAATATTACTGCTGTAAGCAATAAAGACAACAATGTAGAAGCGATAGGCGATATGCCATCAGTGTGTGATTCTGACTTCATTATCACTGTTACCAATACTGATATTGCTGATAAAAAGGTTATGCAGGCTGCATATGGTAACATAAGCGTTGATCTCAGTGCACCAGGAGAAGGAGCACTCTCCACTATATCTCAAAGTAGGTATAGGGAATTTAATGGCACATCCTCTTCAGCCCCTCAGGTAGCAGGTGTAGCTGCATTACTATATAGTGTGCCATGTATTAACTTAATAGATTTAGCAAAAGCAGATCCTCCTGCTGCGGCACTTGAGATCAAAAGGGTGATCATGGAAAGTGTAGACCCATTATTAGATTTAGAAGGGATCACAGTGACAGGAGGGCGATTAAATGCCTTTAAAGCATATAGAGAACTGGATAAAATTGCCCCAGTTATTGAAAATTGCCCAGAAAATGTAACCCTTAGAGAAGATGAACCCACTTACCAATGGGATGAACTTCTTATTTCTGATGATTGTGGTAGCATAATTATACAAAGTAATATAGACAATGGATCAGAATTTAGGATAGGAACAACTGGGGTAAATATCACCGCTATTGACCTTTTGGGCAATAGGGCAGAATGTAAATTCAATGTGACTAGAGAAGGAAAAACTGATCAAGAGGCATCTTTTGTAGAAGTGGGTAAAGTTCTTTTTAGTAAGCCAGATAACGTTTTAAAAATACAGTTTGAAACTGGGTCGTTTGAAATACACATTATAGATATTTATAATATGTTAGGTCAAAGAATTAGACAACAACAATTTGTTCCAACCAACTCATCTATCAATACTGCAACCATCAAAAACATAGATTTCGCCCAAGGCACTTATTTTATCGTATTGTCCAAAGCAGGAGGAGCGATCAGAAATGCACACTCATTTGTGGTGGCTTTCTAGTGCTCTGTCAAACTATAAAGGACGGGTGATTTGGAATCTTTCCCGTCATTTAACACTTGACTAAGCACCAGTATTGTTTCTAGCAGATTTCAAAACCCCCTCTCCAATACCATTTAACTACTTCAGACCAATGAACCAAATGGTGGAGCAGTTACAAACATTCACTTTGGCAATAAAAGTGAAGTTTCATAGATTTTACTTAAAATTGCCACTTTTTCGGTCTACAGTTTTCTTGCATTATGAATATACTTATCGATTGGTTGTCAAAAAGAAAGGTTCTGAATGTAGCTTTAATTATTATCTATTTTATCGCTGTTGTACTCCCCCACAAAATGTTTGGCACATTTATTAACAAGTTTTTTTTAAAAGGAGGAATGACCCGACATGAGTATAATTACAATGTGGCTCTGGTTTCTGCTATTATTTTAGCCTTGATTGTCATCGTACTAAGCATACAACTGAAGAACAATTTGCATTGGAAAAAGATAATATTATATCTTCTAAGCAGTACTGCTTTTGCTGTAATCATTATTAAATACTTATTTGTCATCAATATTGAAATGGTACATTTTCCTCAATATGCCTGTTTTGCAATACTGGTGTATCCCCTTGTAAAAAGATATCAAAGTGCTCTTATTTGGACTACCATTGCTGGAGCTATTGATGAGGCCTATCAGTATTTTTATCTGGTTCCCAATGACACGGGCTATTATGATTTTAATGATGTAGTCACCAACCTTATTGGAGCTTCATTTGGATTAATCATTTTGAAATCATTTAATATTAAAAATATAAAAGCTCCACAGTTTTTTAAACGGAGCGAAGTAAAAGGAATAATAGGCATTACTATAGTAATTGGACTGCTCTTCTTGTTTGGGGTAATGGGTGTACATGCTGGGCATGGTGCCTCCTACCCTATCATCAAAAAGCAAATTACAACCTTTTGGTCTACTGTTCCTCCTCAAGTGACTTATCACGTTGTTAGACCTTGGGAGGGATTATTGTATACTGCGATGATGTGGTTATATTATTGGAAATTAGGAAGGGAGTAGCGCATTTATTATTTTTTAATTCAGTAGAATTCTATGATTTTCTTTGTATACATTGTGTGGCCACTTGTTCGATTTGACAATTTATTCCTTCGTCATGCATTGCCGAATCTACATTGTGTGGCCACTTGTTCGATTTGACAATTTATTGCACTTCACTCCTTATGCATCTCGATAATTTTTTTCATCGAGAATGTGATCTCTTCACTCTACAATTATCTTGCTATGTCCTTGGGCATTTTTCTCTAATCTAATCTGTATATTGATGCGCTCTTTCAGGGCATCCACATGAGAGATGACTCCCACCATTTTTTGGCTTTCTGATTGCATTTTTTCTAGAGTGTTCATCGCTATATCCAGAGTCTCAGGATCTAAAGTACCAAAACCTTCATCAATAAAAAGACATTCTAGTGCCACATTCTTTGAAGCCATATCAGAAAGGCTTAATGCCAGGGCAAGAGAAATTAAAAACGTCTCTCCTCCAGATAATGTGCTCACGGCTCTCTGTGTATTGCCTTGATAGAGATCAATGACCATGAGGGTGCCTCCATCCAAAGAGCGATCTATGAGATATCTGTCAGATAGATTTTGGAGCCGTTTATTGGTGTATACCAATAAATTTTGGAGAGTTAATCCCTGAGAAAAATTAGCGAATGTATCACCTTTGGCACTGCCTATGAGGTGGTTCATCATAGTCCAGATACTCATCTCTTCATTTAGTTTTTCTAAATCCTTTTCTTTGGATTTAATTTTAGAATTGTCCTCATCATCTCTGCTGATACGATTCTGCAATTCTCCTATTTTTGTGGTGTGATATTCTCTGTCATTTTCTTTTTCCAATAATTTTGAAGTCACTTCTTCTAATGATTTATCAGGGGAGGTATCCTTTAATCGAAGTCCTTTAAAATCAGATTGCAAAGATATTTCCATCGTTTCATTGGCTATTTGCAGTTTTTGAAGATCTTCTTTCTTACTTTTAAATTGGTCCACTTTATCTTCAGTTAGAATATTTTGATTAATCTCGGCGAATGTAGAAAACCCTAGTAATTCTATTTGTGGCTGGAGCTTAGATGAAAGTGATTTCAATAGCTTTTGGGCTCCTTCTCTGTTCTTGATTTCTTTATCGATAGCTGTTTTATATTCAATAATGGCATTACTTACAGTGGTAAATTTCACTTCCAGGGCATTACACTCTTCGCTTACATCCCGCCCCGAATACAATTTAATTCGTTTTTCTTTTAAGGAAATATAAGTGGTTCCAATATTTTGAAGACGCTCATAACCTGCATATAATTCTTTATTGATTTTAATTTCATCCAGGGCACTTACCCCTTCTTCGAGACAGAGTAATTCGTTAGAAATACTCTGGAGTAATATTTTAACATTTCTATCTGTTACTGTTGTTTTTCCTCTGTATTTTATCAAAAAAATACTATTAGAGGTTTTGTCTAGTTGCAATTGTTTATCGCGTTCAGTTTTTGTTTCTAAGGTTACTTTATGCTGAGATTTAAGTAAGACTATTGACTCTTTTAGATCGGTTAACTCTTTGTGATTATGATCATATTTCTGCTTTGTTTCTAAAATTTTAATGTCCATTTCAGAAGTTAATTCGGTATTCAAGTGTATTGTATACGGATGATCTTTAGAGCCACACAATGGGCATGGTTCATCATCTACAAGGGTCATTCTATGTTCTTCTAGAGTAGCAATGAGTTGTGCATCATCTTTTTGTTTTTTTAGTAAATCTAGGTTTTGTTTTAGTATATCAATGTACTCCTCTTTTTTTATTTGCTGTGGATTAATTTGCTTAAGACTTACCTCTATTTCACTTAGTTTTTCTTCATCTCTTTTTAGATTCTTTTGCGCCTCAGCTATGTGTTCAAAATTGTGATTCAAATCTTTTAATATTGATTTCTCTTCTTGCTTTTGCTTTATCAGGGTTCTTGTTTGAGTTACATCTGATGAATCAGAAAGGTTACTTTTATTAATCAATAATTGGAGCTTATCATGCCTGTCGTTTAATAAGATCAAGGCCTCTTCAGGCTGCTGGGCATCAGTAATAAGAACAGGGTAGGATGCCTTTTTTCGATTTATTATATTTCTTTCTTCTCTTCCTTTTTCACTTGTGTTTTTCAAGTCTCTGTCAATAACATTTACCTCTTTTTCAAAATTGCTCATCACAGCCTTGAAATTGTCCTTACTCACTTCTTTATTACACAATTGCGACATAGATGCCATCACTTCTACTAACTTTTTTTCAGAAGCGTTACAACTGGCTTTATCATTCTCAATATTCACCTCTGCCTTATCAGACATCTGTTTTGCATTGTTATAATCTGCTAATTCTGTTCGTAACGGATTAATTTTATCGTGCAAGGTTAATTTCGTGATAAACGGTTTATACTCAGTTATTTTTCGTTTGATCTCTTTGGCTTCAACCTCGTTTTCATCTAGTTTTTTCTGCTTAATTTTGCATTCTTCTTTTATGTTTTTCAAGGCTGTTAAAGCCTTGGCTTCAGTATCCAATGATCCTTTTACCTTTTTAATGTGATTCAAGTTGGTAACCAGAGTTTGCCTTTCTTCATCATCCATCACTTGTATTTCTCCCATGACCTCTCTTTCACGATCTATTTCTTCTTTTTTACTTTTGTGTTTTTGATAGGCAGCAATACCAAGCTCCCGATAAATAGATGTACCGGTGATGTTTTCGAGAAGCTCTGTTCTCTCATTTTTATCGGCTTTTAAAAACTGTGCAAATTCGCCTTGAGATAGAATGATTGACTTGATAAATTGATCGTATTTGAGGCCGATGATACCCTCGTTGTAAGCAGGAATTTCACTTTTCTTTAAGTCCAACGGCTTACCCGAAACATCGTAAATAAACATTTCATGTTCTTTAAGATTGCCAGTACGAGCCCTAGCGATACTCCATGCAGAAGTATATTGGTTTCCTTTGATTTCATAAGTGATAGAAGCATTGGCTTCATCCATATAATGGGTCATTACAGAGCCCAATTCATGGATCCCTTTTTTTGTGATTACTTTGCTGTACCGAGGAATTCTATTAAAAAGAGCCAGTGTGATCACATCTAAAAGTGTTGATTTTCCTGACCCCGTGGGGCCCACAATAGCAAATATCCCTGCTGTGCTAAGAGGAGCATTAGAAAAATCAATGACGTGCTCGCCCTTGAGGTTATTGATGTTTTTGAAACGGATATTAATAATCTTCATAACTCATTTGATTCTACCATTTCCAGCAATTCGCCAAAAGCCGCCAAAAGATCACTTTTTTTGTTCGAGTCTAACTCTTCTTGTTCTATTCTTTTTATAAAGACATCTTTTGGAGTGAGATCTTCTATGTTTTCTCCTTTCTTAAAGAGCTGAGAAGTATCTTTAGCATCGATTTTGAAATTTATTTTATGCTTTAATATCTTAAAAAGATCATGATCTTTATAATCGGTTACCAAATCATTAATCTTTGCTGAAACGGTTGTGTTAAAAACTTCTTCTTCAAATTCCAACTCCACAAAAGAAGGCAGTGGCAAAGTAGGATTATATTCTTTTAATGCCTTTGATACTACATTATAATCCCCTTTCATTCGCTTCAATTCCCTTTGTTTGGACACTTCGATAAAATGGGGAGGGCTAAATTCCCCATTATCCAGATTGAGCAGAATTACCCCTTTTCTATCTTCCCTTTCCGAAAAACTCAAAGGTATAGGAGACCCCGAATATCTTATCTTTTCATTCTTTCCTATCACCTGTGGCCTGTGAATATGCCCCAACGCAACATATCCAAAACACGATGGAAATATTGATGATTCTACCGCTACGGCATTCCCTATATGTATATCTCTTTCACTTTCCGAGGTACTTACTCCTTTGGCGTATAGATGGCCCATTGCGACCGCAGGAATTCCTTGGTATTGCTTTTCGCAAAAATCTCCCAAATTCAAATAATGGCTTTTTATACCTTGTCGTATTGCTTCTATTCTTGATTCATACTTGAGATCTAGAGTCAGGTTTCTAAGATCTCTATCTCTTAAAAAAGGTACTGCTGCTACCACCAGTTCTACTTCATTTTTATTATTTACAATTGTAATAATTTCTTCTTCCAATGATTTTTTAGCCCCTCCTATCACATTGATATTCAGAGTGTTAAGCACTTCTTTAGGTGCATCTAATACGCCTATTCCGTCGTGATTACCTCCAGTAATAATGACTTTTATTTTTTCGTTGATAAGGCGGCTTAAAATTTTATAATAATCAGCCCTCTCACGGGCACCGGGATTAGCCAAATCAAACACATCACCGGAGACCAGTAAAACATCAATCTTCTCCTTTTTTATTAACTTGATGAGCCAATCAAAAAAAGAAAGCATATCCTCTCTCAGTGAATACTTATGCAGCACTTTTCCAATATGCCAATCGGCAGTATGTAATATTTTTATCACTCTTAAGGAATTTTATTTTCTTATAAAACGTAAGTTATTACAATGGTAAAGCTAAAATTCATTTTGTCAAAAAGAGAAAATAAGTATAACTTCTCAAGTGGTGTGCTTTTGAGACCTTTCTACTAAACAGGCAGGTGAAAAATGTTGCTATATTGCTTGACACAAGCTATTTTTATATTAATAGCGTAAGTACTCAATATCTTTTGTATCCAGAAATATTTGTTATCATTTTTGATCAAAAATCCCGCCAAATCACAACATTCGCTTCTCAACCAAGGGCGTTGCTCTTGGCTATTCAGCTTAAAGGCCTTCAGCCTTTCTTTTCGCTAAGCCACTAATTACAATAAACGCTATATTGAATAGATTGACAAAAAGCTAAAATCGTTCTGACCATTTAGTCAATATCACTTTTAAGGAATTGATTTCTGCTTCTTGCTCTTGAAATTTCAAGTCGTAATTCTTTTTTAATTCGTTAAATGCCTCTACAATCAGGGCAGATATTTTTGTATAATCCATAGCTATTGCATCAATACCATTGTCTTCATAAATGACTATCTCAGGAAGGACTTCACCTATCTCTTCTGCTATAAACCCTATGTCATGTCTGCCACCTCCGTGTTCAATGTCCCAGTCATATCTTACCCCTCTGAGCAGGGATATCTTTTCTAAAGGGTTCGCGATATTTACAATGTTAGATTTCCATCGACGTGATGATCCAGCTCCATAATCCATACCAGCTCCATCTGCTTTAAAGTCAAATTTTGTAGGGTTATCAGTGGCTCCCGATACACCGTGAAATAGTGTACTTTTCCCTTGGATGCCATAGCCATTATTAGATAATCCGTATACTCCTGCCCCTCCTCCAGATTCTCCTCTTACACCAGCCACCGCAACACTCCTGCCCAGCACTCCCCATCCTAATGCATTTTCATTGTCGCCATATACTCCAGCTTTCTGCTCTTTTCTGGCATGTCCCACTACACCGTGATAATTGGTACTGATTCCTCTTACTCCTATGGAATCCGAGCTTTTTCCATCTACACCAATTTCAGCATTTGACATGCCATATACTCCAGTACCACTATATGACTTACCTGATATACCTATACCTGTATTGCTGTGCCCATTTAGACCTATCCATCCTCCTTCAAAATCTCCGCCTATACCCCATTTATTACTGGCACCAAATGGATTTATAATTACAGAGAGGCCCACCTGATCTACTACATGATTTAGCCTTGTTCTTATTCTTACTATAGTATCTTGTAATAAGTCGTCACCTGTAATAGTGAATCTCCCCATCGAATCTAGAGACATCCTTTTCTCAAAATCGGTGTAAAAATCCAAGGGACTTTTGTTCCATGACTGAATATAAGTATGATTAGGGCCTTCCACAAATGTAGAAGATCTGACACCGAAATCAAGTCGATAATTTTTATCATTATAAACTGATATCCTACCCGAAGTGACAAAAGAATTGTTCAGATTTTTAATGGATAAGCCTGGTTGCAGAATGTCATTATATTCTATTGCTGAATGACCACTAAAATAAATTTGAGAATAAATGATATTTGTAAGAAGTAATAATATGCTAAAAAGTAACTGTTTCATTATTGGATTTTTTAAAAAAAAATAATATTTCAAATGCATTATCATGAAATGGGAGGGACAGTTAAGATTTTACATCAGTGTATAAAAGGAAATAATTTTATAGACACATTCTAAAAAATCAATTGCAAATAACCGCATTCAAATCCTTTGCGAACTATGCCTGCAGTATTCTTCACTTTCATTTTTTCTAAGAGGTTTCTACGATGTGAATCTACTGTATGTATGCTTATGAATAACTTAGATGCAATCTCCTTTGCGGTATATTCGTATGCAATAAGCCGAAGGATCTCTTTTTCTCTTTTTGAAATTTTTATCATGTCATTTGTATTTACTAATTGATAATCAAGTCAAATATCACAGCCAATAAAGTGTCAATTATTCTCAATTAAGACATTGATTTGCTCATATCAGACATTGCTAGTAAATCCATTGAATATCTGCTATTTATCAATAAATAAATAGGGTATGATAGCTTACAAAAAAAAACAGAAATATGAATTATTTGTAACTACTCAACTACTCAGGTCGGTTCTTTTGAGACAAATCTCTCAATCGGACAGGCAAATATTTTCATTTTTTTTATTAAATAACAGGCTACCATCCCACTCCTCTGCTTAAAAAATCTGCTTAATATATAACCTGAGGTACTGTAACTACTCGGGTTGTTGCTTTTGAGGTAAAAGATGAGCTATTCAAGACGAGGGCAAATAATAATAAGCCAAGAAGAAGAGTTTTAGGGTTTGCATCAGAGTACCATGTTATGTGAAGACAGGTCATTTTCGGTTTTGAATATTTGTGTAGTGGTATCTACTCAAGTAGAGCCAATTTTGGCTAAAAAAAGTTCTTTTCTCTCAAAAGCACACCCCCTGAGTGGTTACCATAAGTCTAAATAACAAAAGCAACTGATAATATGGTAAATTTATATCATGACCCTCGATATCATCATTCCTGCATTGAATGAACAAGAAAATCTGAAAAAATTGTTGCCTCTTTTGGCATCACATCTTTATAAAGAGCAAATTAAAGTCATTGTAATAGATGCTGCCACTTCTGATGATGATACAAGACAAAAATGTGAGCAATATGGTGCACAATATATCAAAAGCTCTCATACTCAGCGCGGCAAACAAATGAATGAAGGTGCAATTTCTGGCACCTCTGATGTACTACTTTTTCTGCACGCTGATGTGATCCCTCCTAATGATTTTTATATAAAAATTCAAACCGCTATCAAGAATAAATACCAAATGGGTCTTTTTTCTTTTAAGTTTGACAGCAGTCATTGGTTGCTCAAAATAAATTCATATTTCACCAAAATTGATGGCTTTTTTACAGGAGGAGGAGACCAATCTCATTTCATGACAAGAGCGATTTTCCAACAAATGGGAGGTTATAATGATGACCAAGTGATCATGGAGGATTTTGAATTTTTTCATCGGATAAGAAGAGCTAAGGTGTCTTATACAATTATAGATTCACCTTTTTTCGTATCAGCTAGGAAATTTGAGAATAATTCTTATCTCCGTATGAATTTGATCAATTTTGTCACTTTTTTAATGTATAAAAGTGGTGTGCATTCACATACTTTAAAGGCTTTTTATTGCAAGTGGGTAGATTGATGATAACTTGCTCTTGTTTGGTCAAAGGTCGAATCTTGTCTTATCTAAGGTGTCCCTGTAAATTGAGAAAAAACTTGGGATAATAACTTTCATTGGTATTTCACACATTAACAGCTGATAATAACCTTCTATGTGCATTATAGCAGAAAGCGCAAATTAAAAATTCGTTAAATAACTCAAATTCAAATGTGGATTTACCCAAAAAACCACGATATACTGCAATTGTGGGGTTAATGAAGTTTTAAGAGCTAAAAGGTGGCAGAATAATTGATCGAATTTTTGCTCAAAAAAAAGAGCAAATTTTTGTAATCATAATAATCTTGAACATAAAAAGAATTATATGTGGCAGGCTAACAAAAGTTTCATTTACTGGGAGACCTTATCTGTTGGTAATAACTGGTATTCATCAGCATATTGTAGGTAAGTCCTCAATAGTTGTAACTGCTCAGGTAGTATCAATTTTGGCTAAAAAAATCTCTTTTATCACTATATTTCGGCAATTTATGCCTCAATAGCGCTGCTATTAATACAAAAATAGCCTGTGTCTAGCAATAAAATAGCGATTTTTTATCGCAAAAGCACACCCCCTGAGTTACCAATAGTTTGTGTGAAAGAAAGATTGGGCATATTGAGTACATACTATTGCACTGCTAATATTCTTCACTAATACATCGGGGCACTATTGTGCACATACTTTAAATCCTTGATAACCATTTCCCAAATGAACTCATATGGCAGAATCTCATATTCATCTGTATTCCCTTTAAAAGTGAAAGGAATCTCATCGAGTCTATTTCTTAAATGTTGGGTCTTTCTTATGACGGCTGCCGGATGATAATTGCTTTTAGGTATTATATTCAGCATTTTAATAAAACAAATACTTCTGAAATTAGGATTCTTTTTATTCAAAACTTTATCACTAATCTCCTCTCCTGCCTCTTTCGATAGTTCTCTTGACTGGATTTTAAGCAGCAGTTGTAGAATTTTTGTAAAATATTCATTTACATTTTTCTTTTTTCCTAAGGAATCGAAAATTGTTCGAATCTGACGAGAAGATAAATGGTATTCACTTTCTAATTTCTTACTTAATGACAAATAGTAAAACAATAATTGGCCCTGCTCTATGAAAGCACTAATACTATCAGGGAGAGATTTCTTGCTTTTAACTTTTTCTAATTCCTTAAAGGTCAGATAGGCATTGTCTATTTCAAGTGTGTGGCATTGTAATCCGAACAGTAACTTTTTTAAGTTAATCCAGTTTTGATCTTCGTACCCATGAAGGCTTATACTCTTTACTACGGCTTGTTTGGCTTCTGTAAGATAGCCCAACTGTAAAGATCCTTCAGACAAAGAATTTAGGAATATCCTTTTAGCTCCTATATGTTCATAACCTAGATTTTCAAAATAAACAAGACCGAGTCTCGCTGATTCAATGGCTTTTAAAAATTCACCTTTCTTTTCATACATTATATATTTTAGGTGATAGTAAAAGAGATGAAATTTGGAAGACTCTATGCCTATATTGACTGAGAAATTTTCTAAATAGTTTAAAATGTCATGATACTGAACGTCAGTATTTGTTTGAGTAAGTATTTCTAGAAGAACAGTGTAGTATTTCAGTTCTAACTCGCTTTCAAGGTTAAGGATTCTAAGCGATTTTTTAAATTCAACTTGATATTGTATTGCCAAAGGCACAATTGGATTAATTGTGCTGTAATATTTAAGAAGGTATTTACTGGTTTCGAGTCTGATATCTACAAATTGATAAATTTTACTTCGTCTATGCAGTTTGGCAGCTAAATACTTACAAAGTTCAATTTGATTCGTATCCGTGCGGCGCACTACACCCCACCAAAATTTTGGGGCAGCAGCTTATCCAGCTCAGACATTTTAGTATCCTGAATATTTTCGATCACGTAAGTAAGCCAATCTCTGGGGTTGACATCGTGTA